>NZ_JAUSVX010000016.1 GCF_030814995.1 Labrys wisconsinensis
CTATACCGGCCTCGACGTCTGCACCCCCAAGACCGCCGACACCTGCATCGGCGGCGGCAGCTGACACTCGACACGCCGCGGCCGAAAACACAGGCCGCGGCGCCCTCCCCCAGGCGCATGTCCGGAGAGGGTCGATAGACCGGCCTCCGATCAAGGAACAGCAGAGTGAGCACGACAAGCCTTTCAGGGCGGCGCATCCGTCTCGGCATGGTCGGCGGCGGCGAGGGCGCCTATATCGGCGGCATCCATCGCTACGCCGCCCGCCTCGACGACCAGTATGAGCTGGTCGCCGGCGCCTTCGACGTCGATCCCGCGCGCGGCCACGCCTTCGCGGCCCGCAGCTTCGTCGCGCCGGACCGGTCCTATGGCGACTACCGGCAGATGGTCGCGGCCGAGGCCGAGCGGGCGGACCGCATCGACGTCGTCGCCATCTGCACGCCGAACCATACGCATTTCCCGATCGCCAGCGCCTTCCTGGAGGCCGGCTTCGACGTGATCTGCGAGAAGCCGATGACCACCACGCTCGCCGATGCCGTCGCCCTGCACGAGCTCGCGGGGACGACCGGCCGCTTCCTCGGCGTGACCTACACCTATTGCGGCTATCCCATGATCCACGAGGCCCGCGCCATGGTCGCCGCCGGCCGGATCGGCCGGGTGCGGGTCGTGCAGGTCGAATATCCCCTGGAATGGATGGCGACGGCGATCGAGGCCGAGGGCAACCAGCAGGCGGCCTGGCGCACCGATCCCAGGCGCAACGGCCGCGGCGGCAGCATCGGCGATATCGGCACCCATGCCTATCACCTCGCCGGCTTCGTCTCCGGCCTGGAGGCGGAAAGCCTGTGCGCCGACCTCGCCACCTTCGTCGAAGGCCGCGCCCTCGACGACAATGCCCATGTCATGCTGCGCTACAAGGGCGGCGCCCGCGGCCTGCTCTGGTCGTCCCAGGTGGCGATCGGCCATTCCAACGGGCTGCGCCTCAGGATCGCCGGCGAGGCCGGGAGCCTCGCCTGGTGGCAGGAGCAACCGAACGAATTGCAGTTCACGCCGCTCAAGGGCCGGCCGACCCTGATCAAGCGCGGCAGCGACGGCTTGTCGGCCGCGGCGACGGTCCGCACCCGCACGCCGGCCGGCCATCCCGAAGGCTATATCGAAGCCTTCGCCAATCTTTATGCCGGCTTCGCCGAGGCCATCCGCGCTCGCCGCGACGGCCGGGACGTGGCGGCGGCCTGGCGCGATGTGCCGACCTCCCGGGACGGGCTCAAGGGCGTCGCCTTCGTCGAGGCGGTGGTCGACAGCCACGAGAAGGCGCCGTTCGGCTGGCAGCGCCCGGCCTTTGCCTGAACGCCGGGCGGCAACGCTTCCTCCCTGCATGCAATCGCCCGGCACGCGGGGGCGCGGCCGGGCGATGAACCGTCACGATGCGATGGGGTCAGCGGCAGATGCGCTTCGTGGTCCAGACCCAGTGGCCGTGATGGCGCACGCGGACCTTCTTGGTGAAGCAATGATGCCGATGGTGATGGCGGACGTGGGGCTTGTGATGATGGTGCACCACGACCTGGCCGGCCGGCGGCGGCGCGGCGGGCTGGGTCTGAGCCTGGGCCGGCAGCGAGGCGAGGCTTGCGAACGCCAGGGCGCAGGCTGCGATGATCGTCGTCTTCATGGTCCTCTCCATATCCTCCCCGAGCCCCTCAGCCTCACCCTACGGGAGTGAAGTTGAAGCGCGGGTGAACGGCATGTTCAGCCAAAGGTCGGATTTCGCCGCTGCAAAACACATTCCCGTGAATAGCGTACGGATCGGGAACGCGGACCCGGCGTCAGGCATTATCGCCTCGACACGGTTTCACTGCACGGACAGAGAGGTTTCCTTGGTCATGCGCAAGATTCTCACCACTGCTCTTGGCGTCCTCGCGGTCTTTACCGGCCTGATGAGCGGCACGGTCGCCCCGGCCGAGGCGCGCAGCCGCGGTGACGTCTTCATCCGGCACGGCGGCGGCTCCCATGGCGGCTTTGGCGGCTTCCATGGTTTCCGCGGTGGCGGCTTCCGCGGCGGCGGCTTCGCCTTCCGCCATCACGGCTGGGGCAACGGCTTCGCCTATCGGCCCCACCGCTATCGCCACTACGGTTATGGCTATGGGTATGGCTACGGCTATCCCGACTACGGCGACGGCTATTACGACGACAGCGCGGCCGCGGGCATCGTCGGCCTGGCGGCCGGCGCGCTGGTCGGCAGCGCGCTCAGCCATCGCTCCTATGGCGGCGGCGGCTACTGCGCGTCCCGGTTCCGCTCCTATGATCCGCGCAGCGGCACCTATCTCGGCTATGACGGCCGCCGCCATCCCTGCCCCTAGAGCATTTTCCAGCGAACCGGCACTCGGTTCGCGTCAAGACAATGCGTGAAAACAAAGAGATAGAGAGCGTGATCGATTCAACTTGAAGCGATCACGCTCGAGCCCGGCGCTGAACGAACCAAGGGGCGCCCTCGGCGCCCTTTTGCATGCGCGGCTCAGAACGGTTCCTTGAACGGGCGCAGGTCGACCTCGTGCGCCCAGGTCGAGCGCGGCTGGCGGTGGATCTGCCAATAGGTCTGCGCAATGGCGTCGATGTCGAGCAGGCCGTCCTCTCCCCGCTCCGCCGCCTCGGGCCGCGCCGCCCGCAGCCGGTCGCCGTCGATGCCGCCGTCGATGACGACATGCGCGACATGGATGCCAAGCGGGCCGAGCTCCCGGGCCATGCTCTGCGCCACCATGCGCAAGCCGGCCTTGGCGGCGGCGAACTGGGCGTAGCCCGGCTTGCCCCGCAGGCTGGCGGAAGCGCCGGTGAACAGGACGGTGCCGCGGCCAAGCGGCACAAGGCGCCGCGCCGCCTCGCGGCCGACGAGGAAGCCGGCAAAGCAGCCGACGCGCCAGAGCTCTTCGAACACCGAGGCCTCGACCTGGCGAAAGTCGATACGGCGATTGTTGCCGGCGTTGAACACCACGGCCTCGGCGGGTGCGAATCCGTCCCCCGGTGCCATGGCGAGGTCGAACAGCCGCACCACGTCGGCCTCGCACGTCGCGTCCGTCACCACCGGCTCGGCGCTGCCGCCGGCGGCGGCGATGGCAGCCGCCACCGCCTCGATCTTCGCCGCCGTGCGCCCGGCGACCAGCACGCGACAGCCCTCGGCGGCGAAGCGGCGGCACAGGGCCGCGCCGAGCCCGCGTTCGGCGCCGACGCCGACGATGACGGCGGTTGGCTTCGGCAGGTTCGGCATCGGCATTCCCTTCGGGTCGAGACGGAGCGTGAGCCTACCGCGCCGGCGACCGCCGGCCAATCCGCCATCAGCGGTGGCCGTGGCCCGGGCCCCCCCGACCTCGCGGATCGATGCGTCCGCCGGGACCGAGGTGCTCACCGGGATCGCCGCGCTCACCGGGATCGCCGCGCTGACTGGGATCGCCGCGCTGACCGGGCCCACCGGGATTGCCCGGCCCGCCGGGAGATCCAGGCCCGCCCGGCGGAGGGCCGAAGGACCGCGGACCCGGACGCGGCCCGTCGGTCGGCGAGCGGACCGAGTCGAGGTCGAAGAGGCCCCTGGCGTCACGGCTCAGGGCGGCGATGACGAAGGCTTCCCCGCTTGCTGGAATGGCGGCGTCGGGCCGGTCCGGTATTGCCAGGCCCGAGCCGAAGACCAGCCGCCCGCCGAAGCGGGCGACATAGGCCTCGATCTCCAGGAGGTTCACGGCCGCATCGTCGAGCAGGCTGGAGTCGAGGCGGCTGGCGGTGACGCGGAACTGGCCTGCGACGAGGCGGCCGGTCAGCACGGCGCGCCGGCCGGCCAGGGCGCGCGGCGCGCCGGCGAGGACGAGGGCGCCGATGCGCAGCACGCCGCGCGCGTCGGCGACGACCGGTCCGGCCACCTGCAGGCGGCCGCGCCCCCGGCGCTCGATCAGGCTGGCGGCGATGCTGCCGTCGAGGTGCCGGTGGCCGGAGATGGCGACGATGTCTCCCGGCCGCAGCCCCCGCCCGCGCGACGGCAGGTCGTCCAGGAGCACGGTCTGGCCTAGCACGGTGAGCTCCGTGGCGGACACCGCCTGCACCGGCCCGATGACTTCGCTCGTCACGGTGATGACCGAGGTCGACAAGCCGCCCTCACGCTGCGCCGCGACCAGCTGGACGACCTGGCCGATCCGCAGCGCCGCAGCGCTCCTGCGCCGGCCGTCGATCCACACCGCCGCCGAGCCGGGATAGGCGATACGCCGGTCGTTGACCACGATGCTGCCGAAGCGGCGGATGGTGCCGATCATGCCGGTGCCGCCGATGCCCCGATCGCGGATCGGCCGCTCCTTTGCCGGCTTGACCGGCGGCTCCTCATCGGCCGGGGCAGGCGGCGAGGGCTCGACGGCGAGGGCCGAGGACGCAAAGGACGCCGCAGCGCCGGCGATGAGGCCGGCGACGCCCCGGCGGGTCGGCAACCAGGGACCGCTCAAGGTCCATCCTCCTGTGCTCGGAGCGGCTCCTCCGGCCCGGCCGATTCGCCCCCACGCTCGGCCAGGATATAGACGCCGAAGATCCATCGCCAGTTGCCGTCCTCCGATGCCGGGGCCGCAGCATAGGCGTCGCGGTTGGCGACCCTCAGGGCCCGCGCCGCGAGCTGGCGCGAGCTGCGCTCCAACGCCTCGGCCGCACCCTGCGACAATCCGTCGTAATGCACCGCCCGCTCGAAGAAGACGGGCGCGCCGGCCGCCACGTTGGCGGCTGCGGCGGCGATGTGGTCGTGCAGGTTGCGGCCGAAATAATGCAATTGCTCCTCGTCGCCGCCGCGCGGCAGGAAGGCCGCCTCCGTCAGCACCACGCGATCCTCCCGGTCGATGCGGACGATGGCGCGATCGAGCCATTCGTCGAGGACGGCACGCGGCCGAACATCGCGCGTCACCGAGGCGACCAGCGCGTCGAAGGACGGGGCGGCGCCCTCCGCCGTGCGCGGCAGCGCCAAGGGCTCGCCGGCCTCGTCGGTGAACTCCGGCGCAGCCAGCCAGCGCGCCAGGATGCTGCTGGTGCGCGACAGGCTGGCGGGCACGACGGCGACCGGCGTGCCGGCGCCGCGCAGCCGCCGGACCTCCTTGCGATGGATGCCGGTCAGCAGGCTGACGCGACTGTCGGTCTGCTCCTTGCCGGGCAGGCGGAACTCGTGCTCGGCCACGTTGACATAGAGCTCGCGCAGCATGTCGCTGAGAGCGGGAAAGGTGATGCCCTGCCGCAGCAAAAGGCGAACCAGCGGCCGCAGCAGCCGCGCGACCGGGCGTTGGAACCTCGCTGCATCCCGGACAGTGTCGCTCATCGCCACCTCACGGGCACCATCGCGCCATCTTTGCCCCGTGCCGTGCCGCTCATCGCCACCTCGCGGGCACCATAGCGCCATTTTTGTGGGACACAATCCCACAAAGTGATCGACGATTGACCGGACTGACCTGAAGAGATAAGGCATTTATGTGGGAAAATTTCCCACACAATTGGACAAGATCCATGCCCCTCGCCTTTTCCCCGCCGTCCCGCCGTCACCTGCCGGCAAGCGGCGCCCCGGAGGAACCCGCCCCGTCGAGCCGGGCTTTCGACAGCCTCGTCCGCCTGCCCGCCGCCGGCTCGCGGACGGCCGAGCCGTCCCGGCTCGCGCCCGGAGGGGACGCCTGCGCCGGGCCGCCGTGCCAGGCCGTCACCTGCACCATCATCACCTTCAACGAGGCCGACCGGATCGACCGCTGCATCCGCTCGGTCCAGGGGCTGGTGCGCGAGGTGGTGGTCGTCGATTGCGGCAGCACCGACGGCACGCCGGCCATGGCCACAGCGCTGGGCGCGCGGGTGATCCACAACGACTGGACCGGCTTCGGGCCGCAGAAGCGCTTCGCCGAGGATGCAGCCCGGCACGACTGGATCCTCAACCTCGACGCCGACGAATGGCTGTCCGATGCGGCACGGCGCGAGCTCGGCCGCCTGCTGGCGCGGCCGCTCCCGGAAGCCATCCACGGCTACCGCTTCGACATCGTGCCGATCTACCCCGACGCCGAGCGGCCGCGGCTCCTGCCCGACACGCACCATTATGTCAGGCTCTACGACCGGCGCCGCTGCCGCTTTCCCACGAGCCTGGTGCACGACGAGGTCAAGCCGGCCGCGGCCCATACCGGACAGATCCGCTCCCCGGTCTATCACCGGTCGATCCGGTCGATCCGCCACCTCCTCGACAAGAACATCGCCTATTTCCGGCTGCAGAGCCGGGAGATCCACCTGCCCCCCGCGGTGGCCGCAGCGCGGCTGCTGCTGGAGCCGCCGTTCTTCTTCCTCAAGTACTATCTCTTGCGCGGCCACTGCACCGGCGGCCTGTTCGGCCTGCGCGTCGCCCTGGCCGCGACCTATCTGCGCGCCTATCGCCTGGTGGTGCTCGGCTTCGGGAGCCGGCGATGACTCTCCTCCACGTCCGGGCCCGGCTCGGCACGCCCTTCGGCCCGGGAGGCGCCGGCTGATGTCGATCGAAGCTCTTCCTGAAGCCGGCACGATGCCACGCCTCGTGCCCATCCGCGCGGACGATGCGTCGGACGCGGCACCGGTCTATCTCTGCCCGCACGTTCCCAAATGCGCCGGCAGCACCGTCATCGACCATATGCGCGCCCTGCCCGACGGCCGCTTCGCGATGATGGAAAAGCCGGAGCGCCGAGCCTTCGACCAGGGCGCCGCGCCGATGCTGGCGACCCTGAGCCGGGCCCGGTTCCTGACCGGGCACTATCTCCCGCACGCGGTTGCCCGCCTATTCGAGGGGCGGCCGGTGCGCGAGATCGCCCTCCTGCGCGATCCCGTCGGCTATTTCCGCTCCTTCTACCGCTTCTACCGCCGCCAGACGCGGCGGCGCGACCGGGCGGAGGCCATGGACTTCGCCTTCTGGTATCGCTGCCAGCGCCGCAATCCCGTCAGCCATTTCCTGCTGTCGCGCTACTGGCGCGTCGGCGTGCTGCGCGAGCTGCTGATGTCGGAGGACCAGGCGTTCGACCTCCTCTCCGAGCGGCTCGAGCGCTTCTGGTTCGTCGGCTCCTACCGGCACTGCGACCGCCTGCTCGCCAGCCTCTCCCTGGCGTTCGACCTGCCGGCCGAGGTCGAGGACCGCAACGTCAGCAGCGACGCCTTCACCCTGCCGGCGCCTCTGGAGGACCGGATCCGCCGCGAGAACCGGCTCGACCAGGCGCTGTACGAGGCCTTTGCCGATCGGCTCTGGCAAGGCGGGCCCGTCGGGTCCCGCCCCGCGGCGCTGCCGCCCTGGCCGCACAAGGCGCTCAGCGAGGCCCGGCTCTGCCTGGCGCGCATCGAGCGTCATCTCCGGACCTGAGCGGCCAAAAAATTCTGCGGCGCCTGTCGGACGGCCGACGTCCGCCTCGTCCTTGGGGCAGACGGCCACATCCGTGCCGTCGCACGAGCGGCCCTGCCGGCCCGCGGAGGATACCATGACCGACAGCACCACCGAGACTGCCCCCGCCAAGCCGCCGGTGCTCGGCGGCGTCGTGCCCTATCTCAGCGTCGACGGCGCGACCAAGGCCGCCGCCTTCTATGCCGAGGCCTTCGGCGCAACCGAAGTGTTCCGCATGCCGCCCGACGAGAAGGGGCGGACCATGCACATCCATCTCCACGTCAACGGCAGCTCGCTGATGCTGAGCGACGCCTATCCCGAGCACGGCCATCCCTGGGTGGCGCCGCAGGGCTTCAACCTCACCCTGATGGTCGACGACATCGACGCCTGGTGGCAGCGCGCCATCGCCGCCGGCGCCACGGCGATCCTGCCGGTGCAGACCATGTTCTGGGGCGACCGCTACGCCCAGCTGCGCGACCCCTTCGGCGTGCTCTGGGCGATGAACGCGCCGGCGGCCTGAGCCGGGCAGCAGAATGGCGGACGGCGGGGCCGCCGTCCGCCTCGAGACCATCCCCGGCCTGGCCCTTGCTCAGGCCGACGTGACCGAGCGGTTGTGCGCGAACCAGAGCTCGGCGGCCGCCAGCACGGCCACGATCAGGCCGGCGGCGACATGCACCGTCATGGCCTCGGCCGAGGACGCAAAGCCCAGCAGCCAGGGCGAGAGCAGCGTCAGGACGCCGAGGACCATGTTGGCCCATTCCTCCCATTGCGCGAAGGCAACCAGCGCGCCGATGGCGACCAGGGCGATGAGCACCCCGGCGACCCAGGCGCTCCAGGCGGCCGACGCCATGGCGCCGAAGCCCAGCACCCAGGGCGAGAGGGCCAGGCACACGCCGACGACGGCGTTGACGACGTCGAGGGCGGTCTCTCCAGTCTTGCGGTTGGCTTGCATGACCATTGTCGTAGCTCCTTTCCATCGGGCCCGCGCAGCGGCGCGGGCCAGGCCGGAAAGCAGTCGTGACGACATCGTCCGCGGCGCCGTCACGAAGCTCGTGTTCATCCGGCGATCCGATCGACATTGTATCACGATCGCGCCCGAAGAACATCAAGAGAACATGCAGGCCGAGCCGCGAGGTCCCTCGGCCTCACCCCTTCACCGCGCCCGCCGTCAGCCCGGCGACGATGTATTTCTGCGCCAGCAGGAACATCAGGATCGCCGGCAGGATGGTCAGGGTGATGAAGGCCAGCACCAGCTGCCAGGCGGTGGAATATTCGCCCTGATAGGCCATCAGCCCGAGCGGCCAGGGGAAATTGGCGTCGGAGTTGAGCAGGATCAGCGGCAGGAGATAATTGTTCCAGGAGCCGACGAAGGCGACGATCGCCACCGTCGCCAGAATCGGCAGGGAGAGCGGCAGCGTCACCAGGAGGAAGTACCTGACATAGCCGCAGCCGTCGACCAGGGCCGCGTCGAGCAGCTCGGAGGGCAGTTGCCGGAAGGCGTTGCGCAAGAGCAGCACCGCCATGCCGAGGCCGAAGGCGACCTGCGGCAGCACCACGCCCCAGGCGGTGTCGAGCAGGCCGAGATTGCGCACCTTGATGAAGATCGGCAGGATCGCGGTCGCCGCCGGGAACATCATGCCGATCAGGAGATAGGCGAGCAGGAAGCGCTCGCCGAAGAAGCGCAGATGCGCGAAGGCGAAGGCGGCGAGCGCGGCCAGAGTCAAGGTCAGCGCCACGGTGAGCCCGGCGATGATCAGCGAATTGCCGAGCAGGCGCCAATAGCGTGCGCTCGCCAGGATGTCCCAGTAATTGGCCCAGACCCAGCGCGCCGGCAAGCCGAACGGGTTGGCCCTGAGGTCGCCGAGGTCCTTGAAGCCGCCGAGGGCGGTCGCCAGCAGCGGCACCAGCACGATCGCCGCGACGATCAGGAGCACGCCCAGGCGCAGGATCGGCCCGGGGTGGAAGGGGCTGCGCGCCGGCGCGGCGGCCTGCGGGCGGGCGAGGGCGAGCTCAGTCATCGCGCATGAACCAGCGCTTGTAGCCGAAGGCGAAGGCGACGCAGATGCAGAACAGAATCACCCCGACGGCCGAGCCGAAGCCGACGCGCATGCGGGTGATGCCGAAGGAATAGAGGAAGGACACCATGGTGTGGGTGGAATTGAACGGCCCGCCGCCGGTCAGCGGGATCACCATGTCGAAGAACTGCAGCGAGCCGATCACCGAGAAGAACACGGAGAGGCGGAGCATCGGCCCGAGCTGTGGCAGCGTGATGTAGCGAAAGCGCTGCCAGGCGCCGGCGCCGTCGATGCGGGCCGCCTCGTAGAGCGAGGCGTCGATGCCCTGCAGGCCGGCGATGTAGAGCATCATGTGGAAGCCGAAATATTTCCACACCACCACGGTGAGAACCGCCACTTCGGCGAGATGCCGGTCGGCCAGCATGTAGACGGGCTGGCTGCCGAGGCCCTGCGCCAGGGCCGAGACCAGGCCGTAGTCGCCGTCGAAGACGAAGCGCCAGATCAGCCCGGCGGCGACGTCGGCGAGGATGTAGGGCAGGAAGAAGATCAGGCGGAAGGCGGTGGTGCCGACCTGCCGCCCCGCCAGCCAGAGCGCCAGGCCGAGGGCGAGGGGCAGCTGCACCGCGAGCGAGGCGAGGATGATCCAGCCATTGTTGGCGAGGGCGGAGAGGAAGGTCGGGTTGGCCAGCACCGAGACATAGTTGCGCCAGCCGACGAACTGGCTCGGCGTGCCGTAGCCGTCCCAGTTGTAGAGGCTGTACCAGGCCGCCTCGCCCACCGGCATGATGACGAACACGGTGAACACCGCCAGCGCCGGCGGCAGGAACACCAGCGCCGTGATCCGGTTGGAGCGCGCCAGCGGGGCTGCGTGGGCTGCCATGATGCCTCCTGTCTCAGCCGGCCGAAGGCCGGTCGCCCCGGAACCGCCGTCTCCTCCCACCCATGGGCGACATTGGCCGTCATGGGCGGGCTCGTCCCGGCCATAGCGGAACGGTTGCGGCTAGAACGGCACTGGTTGCACCACCCTCGACCGTCATGGCCGGGACGAGCCCGGCCATGACGGTCTGGGCTGGGGTCGGCGCCGAAAGCCTGTTCCGTTTGCCTCGGCCATGTCGCCTCAGCAACCATACCCCTACTTCTCGTCCCAGGCCTGCTGGATGGCGGCGGCGGCGTCCTCGGGCGTCATCTCGCCGGCGGCGACCGCCACGGAGATGTCGTTGACGACGCGGCCGACGGAGGGGCCGAGGTCCTGGTCGAGGAAGATCTGGTGATAGGTGGAGGCGGCGATGTCGCTCGCCATGCGCTTCACCAGCGGGTCCTCGATCCAGGCCTCGGCGCCCTTGAGGGCCGGGATGTAGACGCCGGCGGCGGCCGCCTGCTTCTGGTAGGGCTCCGACATCAGGAAGGCGGCGAAGTCGAAGGCCTCCTTCGGCGCATCCTTGGTGATCAGCCAGCCGTTGATGCCGCCGAGCGTGTCGGTCGGCGCGCCCTTGCCGCCGGCCAAGGCGGGGAAGCTCAGGATGCCGATATTGTCCTTGGAAAGGCCCTTGCCGTCGGCGGCGTTGTTGGCCTGGGTGCCGAGCAGCCAGCTGCCCATGAGCTGGATCGCGCCTTTGCCGTCGCCCCACAGGCCTGCCGCCTGCAGGTGGGTGGTCTGGAGATAGCCGGGCTGGAAGGGATCGAGCGCCGCGAGCTCGCGCAGCCGCTTGCCCGCCTCGACGAAGACCGGGTTGTTGAAGCCGCCGTCCTTGCCGGCGGTGGCATCGGCCAGGGCCTGCGCGCCGCCGATGCGCATCATCAGGTAGGACCAGTAGAAATGCATAGGCCATTTCTCGCCGCCGCCGACGATGATCGGCGTGATGCCGGCGGCCTTGAGCGTCTTCACCGCGGCGAGGAAGTCGTCCCAGGTCCTGATCTTGCCGGCGTCGACGCCGGCCTTGGCGAACAGCGCCTTGTTGTAGAAGAACACGACCTCGCTGAGCTGCAGCGGCAGGCCATAGGTCTTGCCGTCGATCTGGAAGGCCCTGACCGCCGGCCCGGAAAACCGCTCCAGCCCCGGCGCCGCGGCGGCGGTGACGTCCTGGAGATAGCCGGCGCGCTCCTGGGCCCGCATCACGCCGCCCGACCAGCTGTAGATGATCTGCGGCCGGTCGGCCGATTGCAGCATGGTCGGCAGCTTGGCCTTGTAGGCCTCGTTCTCGAGGTAGTTGACCTCGACCTTGACCCCGGGATGCTGCTGCTCGAAGTCGCGGGCGGCCTGCTGCCAGATCTTCACCGCGCCGGGAATGGTCTCGACATGGGCCAGGCGGATGGTGGTCTCGGCCAGGGCCGGCAGGCTCGCCGGCATCGCCAGCGCCGCGCCGCCGAGCACCGCGCCGACCAGACGCGCCAGGACCGTCTTCGACAGCGCCCCCCTGCGCTCGGCCCCGCAATCCGAACCTTCCGATCTCATCATGCGCTCCTCCTCGCGATTGGCTTATTTTTCTACGGATCACGAATTAAATCATGTCAGCAGGCCGGCAAGCCTGTCAAGATGGGCCGGAAAACCAGCTTGAATCTCGCAGTGCAGCATGAAACTGCCGTTGACACAGCCATGAGGGCCGACGAATAAATGCGCATCAGAAATTAAATTTCGCCCCGGTGCCCTCCCCCTGCGATGAAGACGGCCGATCCCGAATTGATGCGCGCGATCAATCGCTTCCACGTGATGGACGCGATCCGCCGCCATGGCCCCATCGCCCGGGTCGAGATCTCGGACCGCACCGAGCTCAGCGCCACCACGGTCTCGGCGATCACCGCGGCGCTGCTCGACGACCGGCTGATCGTCACCCGCCAGGAGGGCGCCATCCGCGACGCGGCCCGCGGCCGGCCGCGGGTGATGCTGGAGCTCAACCCGGACGCGGCGCACGTGGTCGGGGTCAAGCTCTCGCCGCACCACATCACCGTGGCGGTGACCAATTTCCGGGCCGACCTGCTCGCCAGCCTGTCCCTGCCGATCCGGCTCGACCGCCAGCCCGACGCGGTCATCCTCGACCTCGTCGAGGACGGCATCCGGCGCTGCGTGCTCGATGCCGGCCTCGACATCGAGGAGATCGTCGGCATCTGCGTCGGGCTGCCCGGGGTGGTGGAGCGCGCCGGCGGCGTCTGCCGCCAGAGCCCGGTGTTCCGCGAGCGCAACGTTCCGGTCGCGGCCGGGCTGAAGCGGCGCTTCCCGCAGGCAGCGGTGTCGATCGACAGCGACGTCAACCTGGTGACGCTGGCCGAGCACTGGTTCGGCGACGCCCGCGGGCTGGACGATTTCCTGGTGGTCAGCGTCGAGCACGGGCTAGGCCTCGGCATCCTGCACAATGGCGAGCTCTTCCGCGGCGCCAACGGCCTCAGCCCCGACCTCGGCGACCTCACGGTGCGGCCGCCCGAGACCAGCAATGCCGCCCGGCTCGCTTCGATCGCCTCGGAGGCCGGCATCCTGGCCGAGGCCGAGGTGCTGCTGCGCGGCACCGAGCACGAGCGCGCCTTCCGGCTCGACCGCGGCATGGCCAAGGTGCTGGAGCTGGCGGGGGCCGGCGACCGGGCGATCCTCGCCCTGCTCGCCGGAGTGGGCGAGGCGCTGGGCTTTGCCATCGCCAACCTGATCACCCTGTTCGCCCCGCCCAAGGTCATCCTGGCCGGCGCCGCCATGGAGGCCGAGGCGGCGCTGCTCGGGCCGCTCCGGCGCACGGTCGCCATGCTGGTGCCGCCCAGCCTCGCCGACGTCGCCGAGATCGTGGTGCACCGCTGGAGCGACGACATGTGGGCGCGCGGCGCCGCCGCCATGACGCTGCGCGACCTCTACGGCGCGCCCTGGGGCACCACCGGCCCGGCACCCCGGCCCCCTCCCCCCTGACCCGCGGACGGATCCCATGGACCCCATCGGCATCGGCATCATCGGATGCGGCACTATCAGCCCGGCCTATCTCAAGGCGGCGGCGGGCTTCCCCATCCTCTCGATCAAGGGCCTCGCCGACCTCGACCCGGCGGCGGCCGAACGGCGCGCCGCCGAATTCGGACTGAGGGCGCGCAGCATCGACGAGCTCCTCGCCGATCCGGCGATCGAGATCGTCGTCAACCTCACCATCCCCAAGGCGCATGTCGAGGTCGGGCTCAAGGCGATCGCCGCCGGCAAGCACGTGCATTCGGAAAAGCCGCTCGGCATCACCACGGCCGAGGCCGCGCCGCTGCTCGCGGCCGCCAAGGCGCGGGGGCTGCGGGTCGGCTGCGCGCCCGACACCTTCCTCGGCGGCGGCCAGCAGGCGTGCCGCGCCCTGGTCGACGAAGGCGCGATCGGCACGCCGATCGCGGGCACCGCCTTCTTCATGTGCCCGGGCCATGAGAGCTGGCACCCCAATCCCGGCTTCTACTACGCCGCCGGTGGCGGCCCGATGCTCGACATGGGACCCTATTACGTCACCGCCCTGGTCAACCTGCTCGGCCCGGTGGCGCGCGTCGCCGGCGTCGCCACGCGCCTGCGCGGCGAGCGGCTGATCACCAGCGAGCCGCTGAACGGCACGGTGATCCCGGTGGAGGTCGCCACTCACGTGGCCGGCACGCTGGAATTCGTCAGCGGCGCCGCGGTCAGCATCGCCATGAGCTTCGACGTGCCGCGCCACCGCCACAGCTGCATCGAGCTCTACGGCAGCGACGCCGCCCTGATCGTGCCGGACCCCAATCATTTCGGCGGCGAGATCGCCCTCGCCCCGCCGCGCGGCGACTGGCGGACCATGCCGACCGAGCATGCCTATGCCGACGGCAATTATCGCAGCATCGGCGTCGCCGACATGGCGCACGCCATCCGCACCGGCCGGCCGCACCGGGCGAGCGGCGAGCTCGGCTTCCACGTGCTGGAGGTGATGGAGGCGTTCCAGCGCTCCTCCGACGAGGGACGCCACATCGCCATCGAGACCCGGCCGGCACGCCCGGCGCCGCTGCCGCCCGGGCTTGCGCCAGGCCAGCTCGATTGAGCCGATTCAAAGCCTTTGAAACGATTCAGAATGGAGAGAGGATCATGCGCGAGGCCTTGATCGTCTGGGGCGGCTGGAGCGGCCACGAGCCCGAGCAGGGCGCCGCCATCGTCGCCGGCATGCTCGAGGAGGAAGGCTTCAAGGTCTATGTCGAGACCTCGACCGAGGCCTTCGCCGACCCGGCGATCCACGACATGAGCCTGATCGTGCCGATCTACACCATGTCGAAGATCGAGAAGGAGGAGGTCGACAACCTCACCAGGGCGGTCGAGGGCGGCGTCGGCCTCGGCGGCTATCACGGCGGCATGTGCGACGCCTTCCGCGAGGCGGTCGCCTATCAATTCATGTGCGGCGGCCAATGGGTGGCCCATCCCGGCAACATCATCGACTATCGCGTCAATATTGTCGGCGACGACCCGATCGTCGCGGGCCTCGCCGATTTCGACTATCGCTCCGAGCAGTACTACATGCATGTCGACCCCTCGAACGAGGTGCTGGCGACGACGCGCTTCTCCGGTGAGCACGCGGCCTGGATCGAGGGCGTGGTCATGCCGGTCGCCTGGAAGCGCCGGCACGGCAAGGGACGCGTGTTCTATTCCGCCCTCGGCCACGTGGCCAGGGAGTTCGAGGTGCCGGAGATGAAGACGATGCTGAAGCGCGGCCTGCTCTGGGCGGCGCGCTGAAACGGCGTCAGAACGGCCCGCGCGAGGCGATGTCGTCCATCGCCTTCTGCAGCTCGCCGATGCGGGTGCGGTAGGACTGCGTCAGGCAGGCGACGTCGCCGCCGCAGGCCTCGCGCGTCTTCAGCCAGGCGCGCTGCGCCTCGCCGATGTCGCCGCGCTGGCCCATGGCGACGAGGCCGGTGACGATGCCGAACAGCGTCGCCATGCGTGCCTCGTCCTGCCCGAGAGCATAGTTGCGGCAGATGGCGAGCTCGGCCGGCGAAGCCGCCTTGGCGCAGTCGAGCGGAGCGTAGTCGCCAGCCATGGCGGGGAGAGGCATGGTGCAGGCGAGGGCGAGGAGGCAGGTGCGGGCCCACCGTCCCGGCATGTCCCGTTCGATGCGTCCCATCCCGGTGCCTCCCACATGGTGCCGTCCGGCGG
Source organism: Labrys wisconsinensis (assembly GCF_030814995.1). GTDB lineage: Bacteria > Pseudomonadota > Alphaproteobacteria > Rhizobiales > Labraceae > Labrys > Labrys wisconsinensis. The sequence goes on from NZ_JAUSVX010000016.1 coordinate 15,479, forward strand.
CCTCCGCCCCCGCAGTCGGCCGACGCCGCTTCATCGCATCCTCATGGGGGCGCAGCGGAAGTCAATATCTGCAGCCTGGCGCCGGCCAACTCGCTCCCGAGCTGCGCGGCGCGCCGATACCAGGCGATCGCCTCGTCTCGATTCTTCGACATGCCCCAGCCGCGTTCGAGCATGAGGCCGAGGTGGCTCATGCCGTTCTCGTTCCCCGCTTCGGCCGCCTTGCGAAACCAGGCGGCCGCCTGGGCATCGTCGCGCGGCCCGTCCATGCCGTTCAAGAATCGCTTGCCCAGGTCGACCATGGCGGCGGTGTCTCCGGATTCGGCGCGCTGGCGCACCATGGCGGCCGTCGGCGCCTTGGGCCTCGGGGCCTCGCGGCGCGGCATGAAGCTCGGGAGGATCATCAGAGGATGAGCTCCGTCGCCAAGGTCCTCCCGCAAGCTGCTGGCCATCGAGAACCACCGCACGGCCTGGGTGGCGTCCTGCGACATGCCGATGCCGTTCGCCAAAGACCTGCCGAAATTCTCCATGGCATCGGCACCGCCAGCCTCGGCGCCTCTGCGAAACCATTCGGCGGCGGCAGCTTCGTCGCGTCTCAGACTACGGCCGAACAGAAGCACCAGGCCGAGATTGTTCATGCCTTCGACATTCCCGGCCTCGGCGGCCTTGCGGAACCAGTCGGTGGCCTCGGCCTCGTTGCGCGGCACGCCCAGCCCGAAGCGCAGCGCCAGACCGCGGTCGTTCAGAGGCCCTGCCTCCACGCCCGCGACGATGCGCTTGGCCTCCATGTCTGCGATCCGCGTCCATTCGGCGGCGTCCACCTTGCTCCTCAGCCAGAACCTGCGCCATGCCAACAGCATGCGTGGATCACCCGTGCCTGAGATACTTCCGGCCTGCGCGGCCCTGCGCGACCAGTCGTCAGCCTGTGCCTCGTCGCGTCCGACACCGTTCCCCTTCAGCAGCATCCAGGCGTAGGCGGCCATGGCCTGGGCGTTCCCGGCTTCGGCTGCCCTGCGATACCAGGCCGCCGCCTCGACGTCGTCGCGCGGCATTCCGCGACCGAGCGAGAGCATCAGGCCGAGGCTCGTCATGCCTCGAAGGCTCCCGGCCTCCGCCCCCTTCCGAAGCCACAGAACGGCCTCTTCCCGGTCGAACGACCCGGCAAGACCCCAAGCCAGAACTTTTGCGAGGCTGACCATCGCGTCGGCGTGGCCGGCTTCGCCAGCCTTGCGGAACAGGTCCGCCGCCTCGTCGGTATCGCCCTGGTCCAACAGCGCCCGCGCGAGCTGGAAGGTGAGGCGCGCGTCCTCCGGCTGCTCGGCCAGCGCCCGCCGGCAAGCTGCAACGGCCGGGCCGAACTCGATCCATCCGGATACCACGCCCGTGACGCCGGCCGGCCGCGTCGCGTCGGCGGGCGAGGCTGCCAGCCGGTCGCATTCCGCCCGCTGGGCCATGGCGGGTTCAGCCGCGGCGACCAAACCCATGCACAAGACGAACGTTGCCAGCCCCCGCATAGCATGCCCCCGGTTGCAAACCCCTCCACCAGACTACGAGAAGGACAGGCGCCTGCAAAGACGGGTGGCATTTGCAACGAAGGCATGGCCAGGCGGGAAGGGGGGCGCCGGACGCGGCAAGCGGGCTGGCGCCCGGACGGCGTCCCTCACGCCGCGGCGACGGCCCGCTCGAAGGCGTCGAGCTCCTGCGTGAGGCGGCCCGTGAGGGCGCCCAGCTGCTCGGAGGCGCCGCCGACCGTGCCGGCGGCCTCGCGGGCGCGGTCGGCGGCATCGGAGACGCGGGCGATGGCGCCCGAGACGCGGCCGGTGCCGTCGGCGGCCTCGCGGATGTTGTGGGCGATCTCGCTGGTGGCGGCGCCGTGCCGGGCGATCGCCGCGGCGATGGCGTCGGTGATGGCGCCGACCTCGTCCATGACCGTGCCGATCTCGCGGAAGGCGACCACCGCCTCGTCGGTCGAGCCCTGGATGCCGCGGACCTGCTCGGCGATGGCGTCGGTGGCCCGCGCGGTCTGGGTGGCGAGGGCCTTGACCTCGGCGGCGACGACGGCGAAGCCCTTGCCGCTCTCGCCGGCCCGCGCCGCCTCGATGGTGGCGTTGAGGGCGAGCAGGTTGGTCTGCTCGGCGACGTCGCGGATCAGGCCGACCACCTCCCCGATCTTGCGAGCCGCCTCGGCCAGCCCCTGCACCGAGGCATTGGTCCGCCCCGCGCGCTCGGCGGCGCGATGCACCACGCCGGTCGCCTCGCCGGCATGGGCGCCGATCTCGCCGATCGCGGTGGCCAGGGACTGGGCCGCGCTCGCCACCTCGGCGACATGGCCGGCCGTCGCGGCCGAGCCGGCGCCGGCCTCGCGCACCAGCGTGCCGGCATCGACCGCGACGCCCTTGAGGTCCTGCGCCGTCCGCTCCATCCGGCCGGCATCCCCGCGCATCTCGCCGAGGATCGCTGCGACGCGGCCGCGAAACTCGGTGACGGCAGCCTCGACCCGGCCGCGACGGCCGGCCTCGTCCTGCGCCGCGGCGAGGCGGGATGCCAGCGTCTCGGCGGCGGTGCGGGCGGCTTCGGCGGTGTCGAGCGCGGCCTGCGACGCCGAGAAGGCCTGGGTGAGCCTGGCCACGGCGAAGACCAGCGCGGCGACCTCGATCACCACCACGAGCGCGTGCAGCAGGGTGCGCATGAGGTCGGCGCCCTGGGGATAGACCGCCAGGGGGTAGAAGACGTTGAGCGCCAGGTGATGCAGGGCGATGGCGGCCGCGCCGAGGACGATCGGGCGCCAGTCCCACCAGGCCACCAGGATGGCGAGGCTGGCGAAGAACACCATGTGCATGTCCATCTGCAGCGGCGAGCCGCGGAAGGCCAGCAGCAGCAGCGCCGGGAAGATGGCGATGGCGATGCCGGAGAGGTCGCGCGTCAGCGGCGCGGTCGGCCGCGACCAGCACAGCCAGGCATTCGGCAGGACGAGGACGGCGGCGATGCCGACGATCCAGGGCCAGAGCTCGCTGCCGCGCCACAGCGCCGCGCCGGCGGCGACGAGGCCGTCGAGCACGAGGACGGCGATGGCAACGGGCGCGAAGCTGCGGCGCAGCGCGTCGAGGCCGAGCATGTCAGGAACTCCCCAAGGACGGATCGGATCGCGGCGTGGCGGTGCAGGGTCCGGCGAGCGCGGCATCGACCACCAGCAGCGCGCCGGCCGCGTAGAGGCGCGCCGCAAAATCCGGCGCATCGGAGCGGGCGAGCGCCGCATCGGCGAGAGGCCCGGGCGCCAGGACGGTGCCGCCGGCGGCCGCCACCAGCCGGGCGCTCGCCGAAGGGCCGGCGGACGGCGCGGCAAAGACCAGGACCGGCTGGCCCGGACGAGGCAGGAGGCCGAGGCAGGCGAGCGACAGCGGCAGCAGCACGCCGACGGCGATCACGCCGCTGGCGATCCGACGGGGCTCATCTGCAACCCGGGCAGGCATGGGCGACCCTGCAAAGCTGTCAGTTGAGCAGCTTCGCCCGATAAGGTTAACTCTGCGTCAATGGGGTCAGGACCTCGCGCCGGCGCAGCAGGTCCGGACCGAGCCGCGTCAGGCTCGCCGCGCCCATCAGCCCCATCGCCCGGTCGATCTCGCTCCGATAGAGCTCGAGCACATGGCGCACGCCGGGCTCGCCCGCCACCGACAGGCCCCAGAGCTGCGGCCGGCCGATCAGGCAGGCGCGGGCGCCGAGGGCGAGCGCCTTGACCACGTCGACGCCGCGGCGCAGGCCGCCGTCGACCAGCACCGGCACCCGCCCCTCCACTGCCGCCAGCACGGCCGGCAGGGCGTCGATCGCCGCGGCCGCACCGTCGAGCTGGCGCCCGCCATGGTTGGAGACGATCAGGCCGTCGATGCCATGGTCGACGGCGATATGCGCCTCCTCCGGATGCAGGACGCCCTTGAGCAGCAGCGGCCCGTGCCAGAGCCGGCGCAGCCAGGCGACATCGGCCCAGCTCATGCCGGGATCGAGCAGCGAGGCCATGCGGCCGGCCAGCGCGGCGAGATCGGCGCTCTCGCCGGGCCGGACGTAGTTGCCGAAGGTGATCCGCGGCAGCTCCGGCCGCATCCGGGCCAACCAGGCGAGCTTCGTCGCCATCAGCGCCAGGTCGACCGCGCGAAAGCGCGGCGGGATGCGAAAGCCGTTGCGCCGGTCGCGCTCGCGGTTGCCGAGCAGCTGGTTGTCCGTCGTCAGCACCAGGGCGTCGTAGCCGGCCTCGGCGGCACGCTGCGCCAGCGCCTCGGTGAAGCCGCGCTCGCGATAGATGAAGAGCTGCATCCAACGCGGGCCGCCAGCCGGCAGGTCCTCCAGGCGGCAGACCGAGCCATGGCTGAGGCAATAGGCCGTGCCGGCGGCGGCCGCGGCACGGGCGGCGGCGGCCTCGCCGCCCGGCCAGAACAGCCCGGCGAGGCCGGTCGGGCCGATCAGCACCGGCAGGGAAAGCCGGCGGCCGAACAGCTCCACCGAGAGGTCCCGTGTGGCAGCGCCGTCGAGAGGGCGCGGCAGCAGCTCGATCGAATCGAAGGCCGCCTCGTTGCGGCGCAGGGTGCGCTCGTCCTCGGCGCCGCCGTCGGCGAAGTCGAACACAGGCCGCGGCAGGGTCCGGCGTGCGAGATCGCGCATGGCGGCGATGCTGATGGCGGCCTCGCGCCAGCGTTCCGATCGGGGCGTCATCCCTTGCTCCCGGCCTCGCGCGTTCTGTGGGGCGGCCGGCCGGGCTCAAGTCAAGCATGGACAGGCGGCGCCCGGCAACGGAGATTGGCGCCGAGCTGCCAATGCCGGAGTCCCGTCATGATCGAAGACGCCCCCCTGATCACCCTGCGCCGGCCCGCGCGCCGCCCATCGACCGCCCAGATCGCCGCGCTCACCGGCGTGCCCACCGGCTTCGCCGTCGACGCCCTCGGCGGACGCGGGGCGCTGGCCGCCGCGATCAAGCCGGTGGTGGCGGAGCAGGCGGTGATCTGCGGCGTCGCCCTCACCTGCGAGGCCGGGCCGGCCGACAACCTCGCCTTGTTCGCCGCCCTGCCCTGTCTGCAGCCGGGCGACGTGCTGGTCGCGGCCACGGACGGGTTCCGTGAGGCGGCGGTCACCGGCGACCTGCTGCTCGGCATGGCCCGCAATCGCGGCGCCGTCGGCTTCGTCACCGACGGGGCGGTGCGCGACGTCGCCGGCATCCGCGCCCTCGGCCTGCCCTGCTTCGCCGCCAGCGTCACGCCCAACTCGCCGGCCCGCAACGGGCCCGGCCGCGTCGGCCTGCCGGTGATCCTGGCCGGCACGCTGGTGGCGTCCGGCGACATCGTGCTGTCCGATCCGGACGGCGTGGTGGTCGTGCCCTTCGAGGAGATCGATGCGGTGATCGCCCGGCTCGATGCGGTGCGCGCGGCCGAGGCGGCGCTGGATGCCGCGGTCAAGGCCGGCCTCGGCCTGCCGGACTTCGTGGCGAAGACGCTGGCGGGCCGCGTCCGCGAGGTCGAATAGAGCCGGCACTCCGAGCCGCGTGCAGCCTGTGCACACGCGCACAGTGGCCGGAGCGGGGAAACATTACGGTCCTGTCATCGAAGCCCGGCAACACCGCCAGGGCGCTCAAGGCAAGGACCCACGACAATGCGCAAGACCCTTCTCGCTCTCGTTCTGGCCGCCGGCGCCCTGGGCGCTGCCACCACCGCTTCCGAGGCTCATTATCGCAGCTACGGCGGCTACGGCTACGGCGGATACAACTACGGCTACCAGCAGACCTACTACCAGCCCAGCTACTGTCGCACCGTCTCCTTCCGCGTCTGGGACGACTATTCCTGCGAATACGTCTATCGCACCAAGGAAATCTGCGACTGATCCACTCTCTTCTCTCCTCGCTTCTCCCTCCTCCCTCAAGCCGCCGGCTCCCCCGGCGGCTTTTTTTTGCTTGCCGGCCTCGTGGTCAGGCCGCCGGCTTGGGATGAAGGAACGGCCAGGGCGAGGCCTCCGAGCCGCGCGGCACCGCGACCTCGATCAGCACCGGGCGCCCGCTCGCCAGGGCCGGGCCCAGCACGGCGCGGAGCGCGGCCGGCTCGTCGACCCGGTGCCCCTCGACGCCGAAGGCGGCGGCGAGCTGCATGAAGTCGGGGTTGTGCAGGACCGAGCCGATGAGGCGGTTGCCGAAGCCGAGCTGCTGGTCGCGCAGCACATTGCCGTAGGAGCCGTTGTTGAAGACGATGGTCACCAGGCCGATCGCCTCCTGGGCCGCGGTCGCCAGCTCCTGCACCGCGAACAGGAAGCCGCCGTCGCCGGTGATCGAGACCACCGGCCGGCCGGGATGCGCCGCCTTGACGCCGAGCGCCGTGGGGAAGCCGAAGCCGAGCGTGCCCTGGTAGCCTTCGGAAATATAGGTGCGCTCGCCGAGGACGGGAAAGCCGAAATAGGCGGCGAAGCCGACCTGGCAGAGCTCGTTGACGAAGATGCCGTCGCGCGGCAGCACGTCGCGGATGACGTCGAGATAGGAGAGCTGCGGCTGCACCACCTCGACCGCCCGGCGCGCCTCGTCCCTGGCCGCGGCGATCGCGGCGCGGGCGCCGGCCGGATCCGCCGGCCCCTGCGGCCTCAGCCGCCTGATGGCCTCGACCAGCGCCCAGGTGCCCTCCTGCGCATCGGCGAGGACGCCGACATCCGGCATCAGCCGGCCGAACTCGGCGGGATCGATGTCCAGGCGGACGAGATGCGGCGGCGCCTGCGGCCGCTCCACGCAGGTCATCATGCCGGCCCAGCGCATGTAGGGCATCTCCAGCCGCGAGCCGATGCCGAGGAGGACGTCGGTGCGCGGCCAGAGCCGGTGGGCCGCGACGCAGGAGCCCCCCAGCGGGTGGTCCTCCGGCACGACGCCGCGTCCGCCCCGGAAGGCGGCGACCGGCGCGGCCAGCGCCTCGGCCAGGGCGCGCACGGCCTCGCCGGCATGCTGGGCGCCGCTGCCGACCATGATCATCGGATGCCGTGCCTCGACCAGCAGCCGCGCCGCCGCCTCGACCGCCTCGCGCGCCGGGGCGGGCGCCGGCGCCATGGAGGCCGGTGGGAACGGCACGACCGGCGCCCGGGACGCCATCACGTCCCAGGCCATCTCGACCGCCACCGGCCCGGGGCGGCCCGACAGCATCTGCCGGAAAGCCTCGTCGATGACAGCCGGAGCGTCCTCGACCCGCTCGATCCGCTCGGCCCATTTGGTCAGCGAGCGCAGGGTGGCGAGCTGGTCGGGCAATTCATGGAGATGGCCGCGCCCCTTGCCGAGGAAGGAAGCCGGGACCTGGCCGGTGATGCACAGGACCGGGGCGCTGCAGCCCTGGGCCGTGCACAGGGCGGCCGTGGTGTTGAGCACGCCCGGACCGGGCACGACGGCATAGACGCCGGGACGGCCGGTGGAGCGGGCATAGCCGAAGGCCATGTAGCCGCAGGCCTGCTCGTGGCGGGCGCCATAGGTGCGGATCCGGTCGGCGCGCTGCTGCAGCGCGTCGAACAGCGGATACATCTGGGCGCCGGGCAGGCCGAACAGCGTGTCGACGCCGTTGACCAGCAGCGCATCGACGATGGCCGCGCCGCCGGTGGCCTCGGTGGATCTGGTGCGTTCCAGCATGGTGCTCACCCCTTGTCGGACGGGAAGGATCAGTGCGCGCCGGCGAAGGCGCCGACGGCATCGAGGGCGGCGACGAGGCGGTCGACCTCGGCGAGGCGCAGGCCGGCGAGATTGATGCGCCCCGAATCGGCCATGTAGACGCCATGCCTGGCGCGCAGGGCCTCGATCCCTGACCGGTCGATCGCCAGGTTGGAGAACAGGCCGTTCTGCGCCGCGACGAAGGCGAGGCGCGGCTCGCGGGCCGCCAGTGCCGTGCGCACCGCCCGGATGCGCTCGGCCATGGCGGCGAGCTCGCCGCGCCACTGCGCCGCGAGGTCGTCGCGCTCCAGGACGAGGCGCACCGCGGCCGCGCCGTGGTCCGGCGGCATCGACCAGTTGACCCGCGACAGCGCCTTGAGATTGCTTGCGACCGCGCCAGCCGCCCGCGCGTCGCGGGCGAGGACGTAGAGCGCACCGGTGCGGTCGCGGTAGAGGCCGAAATTCTTGTCGCAGGAATAAGCGACCAGCGCCTCGTCGGCGGCGGCGAGCACCGTCCGCAGGCCTTCGGCGTCCTCTTCGAGGCCGCGGCCGAGGCCCTGATAGGCGAGGTCGACGAAGGGCACGAGGCCACGCCGGGCGACGAGGTCGGCCAGGACCCGCCACTGCGCCGCGTCGGGATCGATGCCGGTCGGGTTGTGGCAGCAGCCGTGCAGCAGCACCACGTCGCCGGCCGCGGCCTGCGACAGCGCGGCGATCATCGCCTCGAAGAGCAGGGTCTGGCCGGCGAGGTCGACCGCCTCGTAGGAGGTGACGACGAGGCCGCCGGCCTTGAGCACGGGCGCGTGGTTCGGCCAGCTCGGCATGCCCAGCCAGACCCGGGCGCCCGGGCGGGCGGCCGCGACCAGCTCCGCGCCGAGGCGCAGGGCGCCGCTGCCGCCGGGGGTCTGGATGCCGGCGAGGCGGGGCGAGGCGGCCTGCTCCGCCCCGAGGACGATCGGCGCGAGGCGCTCGACGAAGGCGACGTCGCCTTCCGGCCCGAGATAGCTCTTGCTGTCCTGCTCGCGCAGCAGGATGGTCTCGGCCGCCTTGACCGCGGCCATGACCGGGGTGCGGCCCTCTTCGTCGCGATAGACGCCGACGCCGAGGTCGATCTTGCCCGGCCGGGGATCGGCGGCGAAGGCCTTGATCAGCGCCAGCAGGCTGTCCGACGGCTGCTCGGCCAGTGCCTCGAACATCGTCTCCTCCCCGGTGATTGCGATTGGCGAGATGCTAGGCCGGCCGCGCCGCGCGTTCCCTGCAAAACGCAGGGGCGCTACCGGAATCTTGGAGCGCTTCCTGCATGGATCTGGAATTTGCGCAGCAATCCTGCATGATCGTGAAATTCCATGGCGCCTTCCCGCACGGCCGGGGATTTCGGAGGGAACACCCCATGCAGCTCGACGGCTTCGACCTGCGCATTCTCGCCGCCGTGCAGCAGCGCGGCGACATCAGCCATGTCGACTTGTCGGAGCGCGTCCACCTCTCCCCGACCCAGTGCGCGCGGCGCCTGGAGCGGCTGAAGGAGCAGGGCTATGTCAGGCAGATCGTCGCCATCCTGGATCCGGAGCTGGTCGGCCTCACCGTCGTCGCCCATTCCCTGGTCAGCCTGCGCTCGCACGACGAGGTCGCCAACGGCGCCTTCCACAAGTTCATCCTCGGGGCGAGCGAGGTGGTGGAGTGCTATTCGCAGACCGGCGATGCCGATTTTCTGATGAAGGTGATGACCCGCGACCTCGCCCATCTCAGCGACTTCATCGACCGGCTGATCGCCGCGGCCGGGGGCCTGGCCTCGCTGCGCTCCAGTATCGTCCTCAAGACCATCAAGAAGACCACCGAGCTGCCCCTGCCGCGCTGAAGCAGGCGGACGCCGCGCCGGGCCGCGTGCAGCCTGTGCACACGCGCACAGTGGCCGGGGCGGGCCGGGGGTAGGGTCCTTGCATCGAAGCCCGGCAACACCGCAAGGGCGCTCAAGGCAAGGATCCACGACAATGCGCAAGACCATTCTCGCCCTCGTTCTGGCCGCCGGCGCCCTGGGCGCCGCCACCACCGCCTCGGAAGCCCACTATCGCAGCTACGGCGGCTACGGCTACGGCGGATACAACTACGGCTACCAGCAGACCTACTACCAGCCCAGCTACTGCCGCACCGTCTCCTTCCGCGTCTGGGACGACTATTCCTGCGAATACGTCTATCGCACCAAGGAAATCTGCGACTGACCTTCCCTCCCTGCCGATCCCCGAAGCCGCCGGCCCCGCCGGCGGCTTTCGTGCGCGCGGGTCGCTCATTCCCCCCTCATCATCCCAAGCTAGCCTGCCGGCGCGGGCGGGCGCATGATCGCGCCAGGGAGCGCAGGGAGGATCGGCGATGGACCGACGCGAAGTCCTGGGATGGGCGGCGGGCGGCCTCGCCGCGGCGCTGGCGCCGGCGGCGGCCCGGGCGGCCGGCCATGTCCCCGTCCCCTTCGACTGGGACATGGCGCCGCCGCTCGACGGGCGCGAGGCCTTCGTCGCCTGGATGCGGGAGAACCGCGGCGAGGATCCGGGGTTCCTCGGCCAGCGCTGGGACCGCTATCTCCAGCTCCTCGCCCATCACGACCTCTGGGACGAGCGCGACAAGCGCGCCTATCTGCTGACGCCGCGGGAGGAGTTCGTGACGTCGGCCAACCTGTCGCGCGCCTATGAGTGGCACTATCTCGACATCGGCTACGGCGTGACGATCACGGGGCCGCACACCGTCGCGCGCATGACCAACACGATCGCGGTGGCGCGCGGCGACAAGGTGCTCGAGATCGGCACCGGCTCGGGCTACCAGTCGGCCTATCTCTCCCATCTCACCGACCGGATCTGGTCGATCGAGATCATTCGGGCGCTGGCCGAGCGCACCCGGCGCCTCTACGACAGCCTGATCGGCCGCGGCTACCGGGAGCTCACGACCATCACCACAAAGAATGCCGACGGCTATTACGGCTGGGAGGAGAACGCGCCCTTCGACAAGATCATCGTCACCTGCGGCATCGACCACGTCCCCCCGCCGCTGCTGCAGCAATTGAAGCCGGACGGCATCATGGTCATCCCCGTCGGCCCGCCCGGCGCCCAGCACGTGCTGAAGGTGGTGAAGCAGCAGGCCGCCGACGGCAGCTTCCGCGTCGCGCGCTCGGACATCTACAACGGCAGCATCGTCAACTTCGTGCCGTTCACCAAGCTGGAGGACGGCGGCATCCGCGGTACGCACAACCAGTAGCGGGAGGCGCCGCCCCCCGGGTCAGGCCGATGTCCGCTATTCGGTGCGCGATACGCGGTTCAACCGACGACGCAGGTGGACTTGCAGAAGCCGATCACGAACATGGGCGAAGAAGCGCGGCGGCAGCATGCCATAGTCGAACTTCGCGGGCTTCGATCGGGAAACCGGCCTCAGGTCGGGACCCGGCCACAGGAAATCGTTGGTTTCCGTCACGACGATCCATGACGGCGCACCGTCCAACCCGAGATGCACTTTCAAGACAGCCGGAATTTCCACGGCGTCGGCCGGATCGACGGGCGGCGTATGCGTGATACCAACAACCGATACGACCTCGCGACCTTCGATGATCTGGCGCGCCGCGACAATGGCGCACGGGCGCGCCTTGGAGCCTTCTTCAGCTCCTTTGCCGTGCTCGCGAGCCCAGAGATAGGAGTAGGAGATGACGAGGCCAGGGACCGGCTTCGGGATGCTCACGCTTTCCAGTCTTTGATGAGGTCGTCGAGGTCTGCGTATTCGGCCGGCACCGCGCTCTTGGCGATGGCCTTCAGCGTGTCATCGTCCAGATCCTCGACGGGACGAGCGACGCGGCCTTTCATGACCATCTCGAAGAATGAGGCCGACATGAGCACCGTGTGCGTGCGGCCGTTCTTGGTGATGGCGACCGGCGCCTGCTGCGCCGCGTCCTGATAGCGCCCGACGTTCTGCTGGAATTCGGTGGACGTGACCTTCATCTCGGTGGTTCCTTTTTATCTATTCTATCTAGAATGGATAAAAATTCAACATTGTGTTGATTATCCCCCCCCCGAGACGGCCCACGGGCGGGCCCCTCAGTGCGTGCCCTTGATCACATCCCCTTCCAGCTTCGTGAACGGCACGAACGGCACGATGCGGCCGTTGTAGATGTCGGAGCGGGCGACGGTGAGCGTGCCGTCGGCGGCCTGCTGCTTCACCACCTTCAGCACGTGCTGGGCCCCGGGCGGCCCGACCGGGATGACCATGATGCCGCCGGGCTTCAATTGCTGCAGCAGCGGCGGGGGGATATGGTCGATGCCGCAGGTGACGATGATCTTGTCGAACGGGCCGTTCTCCTCCCAGCCGTAGTAGCCGTCGGCGTTCTTGGAGGTGATGGCCTTGAACTCGCCGTAGCCCTTGGCGATCAGCGCGTCGTAGACGCCGCGGGTGCGCTCGGCCAGAGGCTTGATGATCTCGATGGTGAAGACCTTGTCGGTGAGGTGGGAGAGATAGGCCGACTGGTAGCCCGAGCCGGTGCCGATCTCGAGCACCTTCTCGCCCTGCTTAACGTCGATGGCCGTGGTCATGCGCGCCACCAGGTGCGGGCCGGAGATGGTGACGCCGTAGCCGATGTCGAGGAAGGCGCTCTCATAGGCGCGGGAGAGGTTCGGCTTCAGCACGAACTCCTCGCGCGGGGTCAATAGGAAGGCGCGCTTGTTGGCGGCGTCGACGGCGTCCTTGTTGGCGACGATCACCTGGAAGCGGTGCCAGCGCTGGGCCAGGAAGGCCGGATCCTCGCCGCGGTTCTCCTGCATCCACTGGATGAAGGCCTTCTCGCCGTCCATCGGCGGCGCGATGTCCCAGGCGAAGGGGGTCTTGATGTCGGCCCGGGCGGGGCGCGGCGCGAGGGCGCCGGCCAGCACGGCCGCGGCGGAGGACAGGAAATGGCGCCTGTTCACGGCAGCTCCCGAGGTTCGAGTCGGCAGCCGATCGCGGCGCCGCGCCCATTCCCTTGCGTCATAATATGGCGGCCGCAAGGCATCACCGCCCCTTCCTGGCATAACCACGGATGCGGGCCAGCACCCAGCGCAGCGGGTCCGCCACCCAGGCCTGCGTGACGAAGCCGCCATGGTCGATGCCCGCGCCGGCATCGAGGAAGGTGACCGCGCCCTTGGACATGTCTGGCCCGGCGCCGGTCGCGACGGCGACGCCGGCCTGCGCCAGCATCGCCTTCAGGGCCTCGTTGCCGGAACGAGAGGAATCGGAATAGGCGCTGAAGAAGAAGGCGGGCGGCCGGCGCTGCGCCACCCAGGCGGCGAACTTGTCGACCTCCCCGTAGAGCGCATCGAGCAGCACGACGCCGCGCACCCGCTCGCCGGCGCCGCCGACGGCGAGGGCGTAGGCGGCCGGCAGGTAGCCGCCGGAATAGGCGACCAGGACCACCGGCAGATGCGTCAGGGCAGGCTTGGCCGCGGGATCGCCGTCGAGCGCGGCGAGGCGCTCGCCCGCCTCGTTGAGGAAGGCGTCGAAGGTGCCCGGCTCCCAGAAGCGGCCGGCGCTGGAATCCTGGGCATCGACCGCGAATTGCGGGGCGACCAGCACGGCGTTGAGGCCGGAGCGGGCGAGCTGCTCGGGCACGCGCTGGCGCCCGGCGACGTCGCGCGCCAGCGTCGCCCCGTTGCCGTGCAGGAAGACCACCATGACAGCCGGGCGGCGCGGGTCGAAGCCAGCCGGCAGGTAGAGCAGCACCCGGCGGTCGCTGTAGGTCTCGTCGAGCCAGCGGATGCCGCCGCGCGGCGAGGTATGGCCGCGCCGACCGTCCTGCGAGACGTCGAGGAAGGGCACGCCCTTGTCGGGGATGACGCCGTCATAGGGAAAGGGCGAGACATCGAAGGCCACCAGGGCCGACTTGGCATGGCGCAGGGGATGGGTGGCCTTGGCCCCGGCGCCCCCGGCCGGGCTGGCGAGCGCGGCGGCAAGCACCGCCGCAAGGGCGAGGCGCAGCTTCGGCCGGGCGGGTCGCGCGGTCATGCCGGCACCGGGCGGGGGGCGGCACGCCCCGGCAGCAGGATGGCGAAGAAGGCCGGCACGGCCAGGAGATAGCACAGGCCGCTCGCCGCCAGCACCTGCGAGAGGCCGAAGGCGGTGGCGAGGATCGGCACGGCCGCGGCGCCGATCACCGAGAAGGAGCCGTTGATGCCCCAGGCCCAGATGAACATCGGCTCCTTGCCGAGCCGCCCGAGCCAGGTCATGGCGGTGGCCATGGGAAAGCCCATCAGGAAGGCCGGCGGGGCGATGATGGCGAAGCAGGCGAGGATGCGCACGCCATAGGAGAAGGCGCCGATCGCATCCAGCACCGGGTCGAGCGCGAAGCCATAGCCGATCAGCAGCAGGCCGGTCGCCGCCAGCACCACCGGCAGCACGGCGCGCGGCCGGTCGAGGAAGCGCTCGGCAGCGAGGCTGCCGAAGCCCGAGCACACCAGCATGCCGGTGATCAGGATCGAGGCGGAGATGGTGGGATTGCCGAGCGGGCCGGTGAACTTGGCGATCAGCGCCACCTCCACCATGATGTAGCCGAGGCCGAGGCAGGCGAAATAGAGGATCGTCCGGAAGTGCCCGGGATAGCGGCTGAAGATGGTTCGCCAGCTCATCACCACCGGCACCGCGATCAGCACGAGGGCGGCGAGGACGGCGATGACGAAGGTGGCCCAGACCAGGAGATAGCCCCACTCGTCCTGGAAGAGGTCGAGCCGGTCCGTGACCTTGGGCAGGTCGAGCGGCTTTACATAGGCGGCAAAGTAAGGCCGGTCGTTGGTGAGGGCGCGGGTGTCGAAGACATAGTCCCGGGCGATGTCGCCCCAGCCGCCGTGCAGCAACGCATGCCAGGCGATCTGGCCCATGGTGGTCGAGGGCACCTGCGCGGGCGCTGGAGGCTCGGCGGCCTGCGTCGGATCATCCGGCGGCGCGGTCGGGTCGACATCCCCGCCGGCGGGCTTGGCCGCCCCGCCGTCGCCGAAGATGCCGTTGCGATAGGCCTGCAAGGTGGGCTGCACCTGCGCGGTGTCGAAGGCGAAGCCGGGATAGGCGACGGCGTCGAAGGAGAGGGCGCGGGTCTGCTCGCGCAGCTTGCCCACCTCATCGGGAGCGAAGCCGCCGCGCTTGTAGAGCACCGTGGTGGTGGACAGATAGCTCGACACCGCGAAGAAGCGGTCCTCCACCGGGGCGGGATCGACCGCGCGGGCGGCCTCGACCATGGTGGCGTAGAGCTTCAGCACCGATTTCGGCGGCTCTTCCTTGTTCCACAGCGTCACCGAGAGCACGCCGCCGGGCGCGAGCGCCCGCATGTAGCTCTCCATCGCCTCGCGGGTATAGGCATATTTCTCGACGATGGCGAAGCCGCCGGGGTTCGACAGGCCGGCGGAGTCGGCGAGGCTGAGGTCGATGACGTCGTAGCGGCGCGGCGTGTGGGCGAGGTAGAGCCGCCCGTCATAGTCGACCACGGAGAGCTTGGGGTTGGCGAGCACGTTGCCGGTGAAGTCGCGGATCGTCTGGTCCTGCCGGAAGGCCCTGAGGATCTCCGGATTGGCCTCGGCCACCGTGACATGGTCGGAATAGCGCAGCGCCACCGCCGTGGAGATGCCGCCGCCGAACTGGACGACGAAAGTGTCCGGCTTCGTCTTCACCAGATAGGGATAGACCATCGGCAGGTAGCGGAAATAGGCCTCGTCCTTCTCGGAAAGGTTGCGGATGATGCCGAACGGGCCCTCCCCGTCGATATACATGCCGAGATAGGCGTTGGCGGGCATCTCGGGCAGGTTGAAGGCGGCGTTGTCGGACAGGCCCGGGGCGAAGTGCAGGTAGGAGCTGGAATAGACCTCGAGGAAGCCGAAGGGCGAGGCGTTCTCGTAGACGAGCCTGGCGTCCGGGAACTTGCGGGCATAGGCCACGCCCTTGTAGTCCGACACGGCCAGGCGCGAGAGGCCGAGCATGTCGGGCAGCGCCAGCTGCGCCGCCACGGCGACGAGCGCGGCCAGGGCGAGCAGCGCCGCCGCGCCGCGCCCCGGCCGCCAGGCGAGCCAGGTGAGGGCGCCGAGGAACCACAGGGCGAGCGGCACCAGGATCAGGTTTTCCGGCCGGAAGGCATAGAGGCTGACGAGGGTGACCAGCCCGCCGGCGCCGGCGCCGACGAGGTCGGCGAAATAGACGCGGGCGAAGACGGCGCGCGCCTTGAGGAAGACCGCGCCGAGGAACACCGCGCCGGCAGTGAAGGGCAGGAGGTAGAGGCCGAGATTGCCGATCAGGCGCCATTTCTGAGCGGGATCGGACACCAGGAAGATGGCGTTGAACGGGATCTGCTGGGCAAGGAGGTTGGACCCGACCAGCAGCGGGCCGAACAGCATCAGCGCCGCCGTCGCCACCGCCCAGCCGCGGCGCTCGAACCAGCCGCTCGCCGCGCACATGACGACGCTGGTGAGGCCGAAGCCCATCATGGCCAGGCTCACCACCATCGAGCCGAAATGGGCCCAGCTGCCGACGGCGAAGATGCGCATGACGACGATCTGCAGCGCGATCACCGTGCCGGAGAGCAGCGCGATCGCGACGGCGAGCAGCGGGCTCGCACCCTGCCGCGGAACGGCTGCGCCGATGCCGGTCATGCACGGCCTCGCCGCAGGCCGGGACGCGGGAGCGTCGGGCGGCGCGGAGGAAGCGGGGTCGAATCGCCTGAGGTCATGCTGCGCCGTGGCGGGTTGCCCCACATGCTTAGAGGCGTTCATGCCCGGAGGAAAGACGCAGCGGCACCGCGTCCACATCGGGCACGCCGCGCCCTCTGGTCCTCGGCACCTGCCGCGGTGTAAAGCTCGGCCATGCTCGGCGTCCCCTGGCTCCTCATGCAGCTGCAACCGCGCAAGGCCGAGGTCCGGCTGGCGCTGCGCGTGACGCTGGCGGCGGTGCTGGCCCTGGTGATCGCCAACCTGGTCGGCCTGCCGCAGAGCAGCTGGGCGGCGATCACCGCCGTCATCGTCACCCAGGCGAGCCTCGGGGCCTCCCTCAAGGCGGCGGGAGACCGGGCCGCCGGCACGCTCGCGGGGGCGATGTGGGGCGCCGCTGTCGCGGCGCTGCTGCCGGTGCACGGGCCGCCGCCCGACCGCGAGATCGCCATGGTCGTCGCCCTGGCGCCCACCGCCTTCCTCGCCGCGGTGCGCCCGAGCTTCCGCATCGCGCCGATCACCGCGCTGATCGTGCTGCTGCCGACCGGGCAGGTGACCGGCAGCCCGCTGATCTATGCCCTCGAGCGGGTGGTGGAGATCATGCTCGGCATCGGCACCGGCATCGCCGTCGCCCTCCTGGTGCTGCCCTCGCGCGCCCATGCCCTGCTGCTCGCCTCGGCCGCCAAGGTGGTGGAGCTCAACGCCGAGCTGATGACGGCGCTGGTGGAAGGCCTGGTCGCCGGCGAGGGCCGGCCCGGGCTGACGGCGATTCACGCCCGCATCCGCGCGGCGCTGAAGCAGGTCGAGACCGTGGCCGACGAGGCGGCGCGCGAGCGCCGCGGCCATTTCACCGGCCGGGCCGATCCCGAGCCGCTGCTGCGCACGCTCTACCGGCTGCGGCACGACCTGGTGATGATCGGCCGCGCCGCCTCCCGGCCGCTGCCCGGGGAGGTGGCGACGGCGCTGACGCCCCGCCTCACCGCCCTGCGCGACGCCTCGGTCGCGCTGCTGCAGGGCACGGCCGAGGCCCTGCGCCGTGCCGACGAGCCCCCGGGCACGGAGGCGTTCGAGGCGAGCCTCAAGGCCTATGTCGCCGAGATGGACGCGCTCAGGGCGGGCGGCCGCACCCGCGACCTCGCCAGCGAGGATGTCGGCGCGCTCTATGCGCTGCGCTTTTCCTTCGAGCAGCTGGCGCTCGACCTGCGCGACCTCGTCGCCCGCGCCGGCGACCATGCCGCGCCGGCCCTGACCCCACGGGAGCGCCCATGATTCCCTGGTCCGAGCTCGACCGCGCCGAGACGCCCGACGGCGGCCGGCTGCGCCTGATGCAGCGCGGCACCGAGTTCTCGATCATGCTCGGCGCGACCGAGCTGATGAACAGCCGGCTCAGCGGCTCGGAGCAGGCGCTTGCCGCGCTCGCCTGCGCCGCACTTCGCGGGCGAGCGCGCCCGCGCCTGCTGATCGGCGGGCTCGGCATGGGCTTCACCCTGCGCGCCGCCCTGGCCGGCCTCGGGCCGCAGGCCGAGGTGGTGGTCGCCGAGCTGATCCCGGCGGTCGTCGACTGGGGGCGCGGGCCGCTGGCGGAGCTGTTCGCCGGCTGCCTGGAGGATCCGCGGGTCGGCATCGCGGTCGGCGATGTCGGCGCCCTGATCCGCGCCGGCCACGCCGCCTATGACGCGATCCTGCTCGACGTCGACAACGGGCCGCAGGGGCTGACGCACCAGGGCAACGATGCGCTCTACGACCTCACCGGGCTTGGCGCCGCCCGGGCGGCGCTCAGGCCGGGCGGGGTGCTCGCCGTGTGGTCCTCCGGGCCGGATCCGGCCTTCACCCGGCGCCTGGCCACGGCCGGCTTCGCGGTCGAGGCGGTGCGCACGCGCGCCAACGGCGCCCGTGGCGGGGCCCGGCACGTGATCTGGATCGGGACGGCGCCCCCGTCCCGCGCGAGCGGCCCGGCGGCCCGCCGGCGCTGATTGCGGACATCGCCGGGGCCACCGGCGCTGCCGGAGCCGGCTACCGCCCACATTCGTCATTCCCGCCACCGTGTCGGGACTGTCCTTCCTGTGGAAAAAATCGTATCGTTAATACGTTGTCTCAACCTGCGATCGTCATGCGGCCATGATGGTCTTGTCGGCATAGTGTCGACGGCTCGCCGGGGGCGTCGCCTCGGCAGGGGTGGCTCGTCGCCTCGGCAGGGGTGGCTCGTCGCCTCGGTCTCAAGTCGCGTCTGCGTGCATGGAGGGAAGCGAAGCGGGGACCCGGGCCGCCGACGACGCACCGCCATGACGACCACGAGTTGAACGCAACGGGGAGAATTCGATCGTTTTCGTTAACCGAACGATCGTTCGACCGAGCGGAGGAGTGAGCCTCGCGCCGGAGAGACGATTCGGCCCCTGCCATCGCGGAGTGCTCGCCCTGGAAACCGCCCTGTACCTGCCGATCAAACGCTTCCTCGAGACCCTGGGCTTCGCAGTCAAGGGCGAGGTCGGCGGCTGCGATCTCGTGGCCCTGCGCGAGGGCGATCCGCCCTTCGTGGTCGTCGGCGAATTGAAGCTCGCCTTCAATCTCGAGCTGGTGCTGCAGGGCGTCGACCGGGCGGCGGCCTGCGACGAGGTCTGGCTGGCGGCGCGGATTTCGGCACGCGGCCAGGGCCGCGAGAACGACACCCGCTTCCGCAACCTGTGCAGGCGCCTGGGCTTCGGCATGCTCGGCGTCGCGCCCGACGGGGCGGTGTCGATCCTGGTCAGCCCGGCAGCGCCGACACCGCGGCGCGACCCGCGCCGCCGCTCCCGCCTGGTCGACGAGCACCGCCGGCGCCGAGGCGACCCGGCGGCCGGCGGCAGCTCGCGCGCGCCGATCATGACGGCCTACCGCCAGCAGGCGCTGACCTGCGCGGCGCTGCTGGCGGACGGGGCCAGGCGTCCGCGCGACCTGAGACCCGCGGCGCCGGACGCGGCGAAGATCCTGCGCGGCAACGTCTATGGCTGGTTCGAGCGCCTCGCCCCCGGCCTCTACGGCCTGACCGCCGCCGGCGAGGCGGCCCTCCGGCGCTGGCCGCAGCTGGCGGCGGCCGCCGCCGGACCGCCCGACGAGGATCCCGGACCGGCCGCGTCACCTCCCCACGAGAGCCTTCCAGCCTGCTGACAGTCCCCTTCCCTCATGCCGCCAATGCCCCAGTCCCCCCGCAAGCCCGTGACGCTCAGCAACGCCGAGGCCCGCCATATCTGGCTGCGCGCCCAGCGGCTCGACCAGGCCGCCCCGTTCGGTGAAGGACCGGAGGCGACGCGCGCCGCCGTCGAGCATCTGGGCTACGTGCAGATCGACACGATCAACGTGATCGAGCGCTGCCACCACCACATCCTGTGGTCGCGCATCCCCGACTATCGGCGCGAGCACCTGCAGCGGGCGCAGAGCGTCGACAAGAGCGTGTTCGAATATTGGACGCATGCGCTCTCCTACGTGCCGACCCGCGACATCCGCTTCTTCCTGGCCGAGATGAAGCGCCATCGCCAGTCGCCGAACACCTGGTTCAGCGCGGTGAAGAAGGAGGACCTGCGCAAGGTCCTGACCCTGATCCAGCGGGACGGCGCGCTGTCGATCCGCGACATCGACGACGACGTGCTGGTGGAGAAGGACCATGCCTGGGCCAGCCGCAAGCCGTCGAAGCGGGCGCTGCAGCTCGCCTTCTACAACGGCACGCTGACGATCAGCCAGCGGTCCGGCATGGTGAAGACCTATGAGCTGATCGAGCGGCATTTCGGCTGGGACAAGCCGCCCTCGCCCGCCACCGACCGGCAGATCCTCGACTACATGCTCGACCGGGCCCTGCGCGCCCAGGGCGTGGTGAGCCTGGATTCGATCTGCCATCTCGATGCCGGGCGCAAGCCCGAGATCCGCCAGCTGATCGAGGCGCGCATGCGCCGCCGCCAGCTCCTGCCCGTCGCCATCGAGGGGGCCGGCCCGGTGGAGCACTGGGCCGAGCCGCGCACGCTCGAGCCCGGCCCGGCACCCGGCGAGGAGACGGTGCATATCCTCTCGCCCTTCGACCCGCTGATCATCCAGCGCAAGCGCCTGAAGCTGTTCTTCGGCTACGACCACCGTTTCGAGGCCTATGTGCCGAAGGACAAGCGCCTCTTCGGCTATTTCGCGCTGCCGGTGCTGGCCGGCGACAAGATCGTCGCCGCCGTCGACCTCAAGGCCGACCGGGAGAAGCAGGCCCTCGTCGTGCAGCAATGGACCTGGATCGGCCGCGGCTGCGAGGCCGCCCACAAGGCGCCGATCGAGGAGGCGCTGCACCGCTTCGAGCGCTTCCAGCTGCAGGGGTGATCGCGGCGGCGGCCGGCGCGCCACGCCGCATGCCCGGCCGGGCCGTCGCGAATTGTGGCAATCTTTTTGTATGCTTATATTATAAACAATAATGAATTTCACGCAGAGGTCTGGTCGATCTGAAGGGCGCTGCACTCCTGGCGGGCATGCTCGCCGTCATCGGCATCGTCATCCACCTCGTCTATGCGGCGCTCGGACGCCGCCTCGCGCGCTGGACGGCCTGAGGCGGCCGGCCGCCGCCGAGTGGTCGAAATCCGACATCCGATCCCTGCCCCGGGGCGGAGGGAAGGATCACCCCGCCACGGACCAGGCGCGTCGGCACGGTCCTTGGGGCAGGTCAGGTGATCACGCAGGAACGTACGTCAACCTGATCGCGTCCTCGCCGATCAGGTCATGGGCCACGAGGCGAAGCGGCGGCGGGGGAGCGGCGAAGAATGGCTTGCCGCTGCCAAGCACGACGGGACGGACGTAGAGCCGATACTCGTCGACAAGGCCAAGGTCGGTCAGGCTTCGTGCGAGGCCTGGTCCGCCGACCTGAATCTCCCCGACAAGCCGCGCCTTCAGCCCGCGTATCACCGCCTCGACGTCATTCCCGACGAGGGTGGCGTTGGGGCCGACCGACTTCAACGAGCGCGACACGACCCATTTCGGCTGGCTTCGCCACGCCGCCGCGAAGTCGCGTTGCGCCGCATCCCATTCAGGATGGTCTTCGTCCCAATAGCGCATGACCTCGTACAAGCCGCGACCGTAGACACTGCCGGTCAGCCCGCGCACCAGCTCTATGAAGTGGCGAAAGAGCAAGGGACCCGGCGCAAATCCCATATGGTCGACGTAACCGTCCAGGGACTGGTTCATTCCGAAAAAGAGCTTCGCCATGCTGCAAGATCTCCATCCCAGGTTGGCCAGGATAGCTTGAGCCGCCGTTGCGCGTAAGTGAGGTTTGCGCGCGGCTTTGGCGGTGTGACGAGTAACCAGAGGGCCGCTATCAGACGTCGATGGGTACCAAGCCTTCGATTCTGCCCCCTAAATATTCTCCGCCGTGTAGATCTCGAAGGGCAGGACGCTGGTGTAGCTGCCCCCGCCCGGCCCGGCCTCGGCGGCGCGGACCATGCCGGCCATCGCCGCATCGGCCAGCCGTTCGAGCGGATGGGAAATGACGAAGGTGAGCGTCCGGTCGAGCAGGGCGGCGCGGGTGATGTCCATGAGCTCGTAGCCGACCACGACGAGGCCGCCCGCCCGGCCGCTGGCGCGCAGGCCGGCGAGGGCGCCGGAGATGCCGCCGCCGGCGACATAGAGGGCGGCGAGGTCGGAATGCTCGCGCAAGAGCCTTTCCGTCATCTCCTGGGCGACGGCCCGCGTCTCGAAAGTGGAGAGCGGCTCGAGCAGGGTGAAGTCCGGAGCGTGCTCGCGGAAATAGGAGCGGAAGCCGCTCTCGTTCATCTCCTGGCAGCGGTAGCGGTGGTTGCCGACCAGGATGCCGAGCTTGCCCGGGCCCTTGCAGAGGTGATGGACGGCCCAGGCGGCGGTGCGGCCGACCTTCCAGGCGTCGAGGCCGACATAGTGGACCTCCCCGGTGGCCGAAAGCTGCGAGACCAGCGAGAAGACCGGCTTGCCCTGCTCCTGCAGCGCTTCGATCGCCTGCGTCACCAGCGGATGGACGGCAGCCACGACGCCGAGGGCGTCGCAGTCCCGGCCGAGCGCGACCATGTGCGCGGCCGTCGTCTCCGGCGACAGGTCGTCGAGGAACTCGATGCGCGCATCGATCTCGCAATCCTGCATGCGCCCCGCTGCCGCGCGCAGCGCCGCGGCAAGGTTCTGGTAGAAGGCGCGCGAGGGCTGGTGCAGCAGGAAGCCGAAGCGGTATTTGGCACGCGCCGCCGCGACACGGCTGTGGATCGCGCCGATGCCGTAGAAGCCGATCGCCTCCGCCGCGGCCATGACGCGCTGCATCGTCGGCGGCCGCACATGGCCGCTGCCGGCGAGCACGCGGTTGACGGTGGCCACGGAGACGTCTGCGGCCATAGCGAGATCGCGAATCGTCGGACGCCCCATGCTGTGCTTTCTGATACGTTTTGAATCATCCCTGGCGCCGGATGATACGCTTGAGATAAAATTATCATTTCGTACCATTTAGACTTGCTTCAATCCAGCTTCGATCGTCATCATCCCGGCATCGACAGCAGGCGCCCGCGATATACGGCGGGGGCGCCGGTCGGGGGGAAACGCAGCACCGAGCCGACCGGTCGAGGAAGCCGGTCACGAGGCGGCCGTCCGCGGCACGCGACGCACGCGGCTGTCCGGAGCGGACGGATCTGCGCGGCGGCCGCAGGAGTGCGTACCCCTTCACCCCGGCACGGGCCTGCCCGCCGACGGAGGACGGACATGGACGACCTGAAATTCGGCACGCGCAACAAGCGCGGCGACTGGGCGCCGAGCGCCAGAATCGAGGTCGCGCCGCTCTGGTCCCGGCCGCCGCAGCTCGGCAAGATCCTGCGCTGGTTTCCCGGGTACCTGTGGCCCTGGAACGCCTTCCATCTCGCCACGGCGCTGGCCTACTGGCATTTCGTCGTGCCGGACGTGGAGACGATGAAGACGCTGGGCTGGGGCTGGGCGCTCCGGCTCTACGCCGTCAACGCCGCCGCGATCTTCGTGATGTACGGCTCGATCGAGCTGTTCTTCTATGTCAGGCGCGTCCAGGGCACGCGGTTCAAGTACAACGGCAAGTTCCCGTCCGAGCAGCCGTCCGACGTGTTCTGGTTCAAGAGCCAGAATATCGACAATTTCTTGCGGAGCTTCTTCTTCTCGATCCCGCTGTGGACCGCGGTCGAGGTGTTCATGCTGTGGTGCTTCGCCAACGGCTTCGTGCCGTGGCTGTCATGGGCCGACCACCCCGCCACTCTCGCGCTCCTCGTCCTGCTGGCGCCGGCCATCCACGAGGTGCACTTCTTCCTGATCCACCGCCTGATCCACACGCCGCTGCTCTACAAGTGGATCCATTCGGTGCACCACAATTCGGTGAACCCCTCGCCCTGGTCCTCGCTGTCGATGCATCCGGTCGAGGGCTTCCTCTACCACGCGGTGGTGCTGTGGCACCTCGTCATCCCCTCCAACCCGATCGTGGCGCTGTTCCAGCTGCACATCGCCGGCTTCGGAGCGGTGAACGGGCATATCGGCTTCGACAAGCTGGAGATCACGGAAGACTCCGCGCTCGATAGCCATGCCTATGCGCATTACCTGCACCACAAGTACTTCGAGGTGAACTACGGCGGCGACGGGGTGATCCCGCTCGACCGGTGGCTGGGCACCTGGCACGACGGCAGCAAGGACGGCGACGCCCTGATGCAGGCGCGCTTCGAGAAGAAGCGGGCGCGCATGAACGCCAAGGCCGCACGGGCGCCCACGCCCTCCTGAAGGACGCAGGCGCCCCGGGCGACGCGCCGGACATCGGTGAACGACGAGACCACCGACGGCCCCTGACGGGGACGCCGGCGAGAGGGAGCTGCGAGCGGCAGGCCGGCCGCGGCAGCGGCAAGAAGACGTCACGGCCTTTGAGACCGTCGGCTGACGGCAACAGGGAGGACAACATGTCACCAACCAGGCAGCTCATGATGTCGCTGGCGATGGCGGCCGCGGTGGCGCTCGGCGCGACCGCCGCCATGGCCGACGGGCCGAAGATCTTCGTCATCGGCGGCAAGGCCGACGATCCGTTCTGGTCGAAGGTCAAGAAGGGCGCCGACGACGCCGGTCTGGTCGCCAAGGCGATGGGCGGCTCGGTGACCTGGCTCGGCCCGGCGACCTATGACAATCTCGGGCCGGACGCGGCCAAGCTGATCCGCACCGCCCTCAGCCAGAAGCCCGATGCCATCGTCGGCCCCGACTGGGTGCCGGAAGCCATGGACGATGCCTTCAAGGAGGTGGTGGCCGCCAAGGTGCCGCTGATCATCTACAATTCCGGCGGCATGGACGCGGCCAAGCGGCTCGGCGCCCTGAACTATGTCGGCAATGACGAATACACGGCCGGCCTCGGCGGCGGCGCCTATTTCGGCAGCCACGGCGCCAGGAACGTGCTGTGCGTCAACACCTTGCCGGGCGCGACCAACACCGAGGCCCGCTGCAAGGGCATCGCCGACGGCATCGCCCGGAGCGGCGGCAAGTCGAGCCAGCTGCCCCTGCCCTCCTCCAGCTTCGGCAACCCGACGGCCGTGGCCCAGGCGATCAAGGCCGCGCTCCTGAAGGACCCGAGCCTCGACGGCGCCGTCACCATCAGCGCCGGGGACGCCAACAGCGCCGCCAACGCCATCGCCCAGGCTGGCGTCGGCGACAAGGTCAAGCTCGCCTCCTTCGACATGGACGAGACCGGTCTCGACCGCATCAAGGATGGGTCGCAGCTGTTCTCGGTCGACCAGCAGCCTTACCTGCAGGGCTATCTCGCCGTGTCGCTGCTGAACGGCTTCGTCGCCTATGGCCTCGACCTGCCGACCAAGCCTGTCCTGACCGGCCCGGGCATCGTCGACAGGGACAATGTGGAGACGACCATCGCCGGGGCGAAGGCCGGCGCCCGCTAGGGCACGCCGACCGTCCGGCCCGCGGATCGTCCTCGGGCCGGGCTCTCCGCGCTGCCGGCTGCAGACCGCAGACGGCGAAAGCCATCCCGCTTCACAAGCGCTCCTGCCGGGGATGCCGCCATGACCTCCACGACCCTTCACCGATCTTCCCAGGATGCGGCGGCTCCACCGGCCCCACGCGCCTCGGGATATGCACTCGGCGCCCTGCTGCGGCGCCCCGAGACCGGCTCGCTCATCGGCCTCGTCGCCGTCTTCGCCTTCTTCGCCGTGTTCGGCGGGCAGACCTTCCTGTCCTCCGGCGGGGCGGCGAGCTGGCTCAACGTCGCCTCCGAGCTCGGCATCATCGCCCTGCCGGTCGGGCTCCTGATAATCGCCGGACAGCTCGACCTCTCCGTCGGCTCGGTGCTGCCGGCGAGCTCGATGACCGTCGCCATCGTCTCGGGCTTCTACCAGGCGCCGATCGCGGTCGGCATCGCCGCGGCGCTGGTCCTCGGCCTCGGCGTCGGCTTCCTCAACGGGCTCCTGGTGGTGCGCACCAGGCTTCCCTCCTTCGTCGTCACCCTGGCGACGCTGTTCGCCGTGGCGGGCCTCACCCTCGGCCTTTCGGTGATCCTGACCGGCAGCACCAGCGTCGCCTTGAAGAGCCCGCGCCTCGCCAAGCTGCTGCTCGGCGACTTCGTCGGCGGCAAGTTCCAGGTGTCGCTGTTCTGGTGGCTGGGCGCCGTCGTGGTGGTCGGCTTCGTCCTCAACTTCACGCGCTACGGCAACTGGATCCTCGCCGTCGGCGGCGATCCCGTCAGCGCCCGCAATGCCGGCATCCCGACCGAGCGCCTCACCATCGCGCTGTTCATGGGCAGCGGCCTCAGCGCCGCCTTCGTCGGGCTCTCCCAGGCGATCCTCTACAACAGCGCCCAGGTCGCCGCCGGCCAGTCCTTCATCTTCAACTCGATCATCGCCGTGGTGATCGGCGGCGTGATGCTCACCGGCGGCTACGGCTCGGTGATCGGCATCGTGCTCGGCACGCTGACCTTCTCGATCGTCAACCAGGGCATCTTCTACACCGGCTTCGACGCCAACTGGGCCAGCCTGATCATCGGCATCCTCCTGCTGCTCGCGGTGCTGATGAACAATACGTTCCGCGCCATGGCCCTGACCTACGGACCGCGCCGGAACGGGAGGCCCCGCCGATGACCCAGCCGCTGCTCGAGCTCGCCGGCATCGCCAAGTCCTTCGGCCCGATCGACGTGCTGCACGACATCTGCCTCGAGGTTCATCGCGGCGAGGTGCTCTGCCTGCTCGGCGACAACGGCGCCGGCAAGTCGACGCTGATCAAGATCCTGTCCGGCGTGCACAAGCCGACATCGGGCACGGTGGCGATGGACGGCAGGCCCGTCGCCTTCGACAGCCCGCGCGACGCGGCGGCGCACGGCATCGCCACGGTGCACCAGTTCGGCGGCACCTTCCCGCTGATGAGCATCGGGCGCTCCTTCTTCGTCGGCGCCGAGCTGACGCGGCGCTGGGGGCCGTTCACCATCTTCGACCGCCGCCGCGCCAACGAGATCGCGGTGCGGGAGACGCGCCAGCTCGGCATCACCCGCATCGACGACGGCAATCGCCTGGTCGGCGGCCTCTCCGGCGGCGAGCGGCAGGCGCTCGCCATCGCCCGGGCCGTGCATTTCGGCGCCAGCGTGCTGATCCTCGACGAGCCGACCGCCGCGCTCGGCGTCAAGGAGGCGGCGCATGTGCTGCGCATCATCCTGCAGGCGCGCCGCAAGGGCATCGCGGTGATCCTCATCACCCACAACGTGGTCCACGCCCTGACCGTCGGCGATCATTTCGCCGTGCTGATCAAGGGCGCCAAGGCCGCCGACTTCCGCAGGGGCGAGAAGAGCCGCGAGGAGATCACCGACCTCATGGCCGGCGGCGAGCACATGGCCGCGCTCGAGGCCGAGATCGAGAGCACCATGGCCGTTCACGACGATCCTCAACCCTCCGTCGACGCCTGACGCCGACATGCATCGTTCAGTCCCGGCACTCGAACGCCGGGACCTGGCTGGGCCGGGCCCTCCTCCCCCGGTCCAGCCCTTTCAAAGACCCCGGAGAAAGCGTGACAATGGGCACCTGGATCGACGCCTGCGCCACCGACGACATCGAGACGGAGGACGTGATCCGCTTCGTCCACGGCGGACGGATCTACGCGATCGTCCGCAGCCCGGACGACGAATTCTTCTGCACCGACGGGGTCTGCACGCACGAGCAGGTCGACCTCACCGATGGACTGGTGATGGACCACGTGATCGAATGCCCCAAGCACAATGGCCAGTTCGACTACCGCACCGGCCGGGCCCTGCGCGCACCCGTCTGCATCAACTTGAAGACCTATCCGACGCGGATCGAGAACGGCCGCGTCCTCATCGAGATCTGATCCCATGTCACAAGACTTCGCCCTCGCCGCCTGCGCCGAGATGCTCTGGCAGGACCGCCCGATGGACTGGCGCCTCAGGCGCCTGACCGAGATGGGCTTTGCCTGCGGCATCTGGAGCTGGACCGCGCACGACCTCGGCATGCTGGAGCGCTCGGGGGCGGCCTTCTCCTCGATGACCGGCTATATCTCGGGCCGCCTCGCCGACGAGGCCGGCGCCGCCGAGCTCATCGCCACCGCCCGGCAGTCGATCGAGGTCGGCAAGCGGCTGAACGTCGCGCGCCTCAACCTGCACGGCACCGGGCTCGGCGAAGGCGGCCTGCCGGTCACGCCCTGCGAGACCGTCACCGGCGCCATGTGGCTCAAGGCCCGCGACACGCTGAATCGCATCGCCGACCTCGCCGACGAGCACGGCGTCACCTTCATGATCGAGAACCTGAACCTGCCGGTCGACCATCCCGGCGTGCCCTTCGCCCGGATCGAGGACACGCTGGCGCTGGTCTCCGCGGTCGACCGCCCGGGCCTCCGGCTCAATCTCGACCTCTATCACGTGCAGATCGGCGAGGGGAACCTGATCGCATGGTGCCGGCGCTGCCTGCCCTTCATCGGCGAGATCCAGGTGGCCGACGTGCCCGGGCGCCAGGAGCCGGGCACGGGCGAGATCAACTATGCCGGCGTCGCCCGCGCGCTCGATGCCATGGGCTATCGCGGCCCGGTCTGCCTGGAGGCCTTCGCCTCGGGCGAGCCGGAGGCGGCGCTCGAAGCCTTCCGGGCCGCCTTCACGCTCTGAGGAGAAAGACATGACGATGCGAGACGGCCGCCCGAGCGTGGCCGACATCAGGGCGATGAAAGCGGCCGGGCAGAAGCTCTCGATGCTCTACGTCACCACGCCCGACGAAGCGGCGGCGGCCGCCGCGGCCGGCATCGACATGCTGTCGATCGAGGGCCGCTTCTTCGATGCGGCGATGCGCGAAGCGGCGGGCCGCTGCTTCGTGCAGGTCGGCCTGCCCTACGGGCCCCATGGCGCGCTCGTCACCGCGGAGGACTATCTCAGGGCGGCCTTCGCCTTCATGCGCCTCGGCGGCGACTGCTTCTATTGCGCGGCCTCGCTGGAGATCCAGAAGGCGCTCTGCGACAATGCCGTGCCGGTGGTGGCGCATGTCGGCCTGATCCCGTCGCAATGCACCTGGACGGGTGGGTTCAAGGCGGTCGGCAAGACCGCCGGCAGCGCCAAGGCGGTCTGGGACCACGTCAAGCGGCTGGAGGCCATCGGCTGCTTCGGCGCCGAGCTGGAAGTGGTGCCCGACCGCGTCGCCGAGGTCATCGCCCGCAGCACGCCGCTGATCATGCTCGGCATGGGCGCGGGTGCGGGGGCCGACGCGCAATATCTCTTCGCCGAGGACGTGCTCGGCTACACCCCGGGCCACAAGCCGCGCCACGCCAAGACCTATCGCGACTTCGCCGCCGAATACCGGCGCCTGCAGCAGGAACGGATCGGGGCGTTCCGCGAGTTCATCGCCGATGTCCGTACCGGCGCCTATCCCGAGCCGTGCCATGCGGTGCCGATCGCCGATGCCGAGCTCGAGGGCTTTCTGGCGGCGATCGGGCGGTAGCGGCGACGATCGGGATCGTCCAGGCTCGGCCATAGTGGAACGGTTGCGGAAAGGAGCTGATAGAGCCGCCTCACCCGCAACCGTCATGGGCGGGCTTGACCCGCCCATCCACGCGAACACCGACGGCGCCTGAAGGAGTTTCCTGTCGCGGAGACCATGCCACCGATGGCGTTCGCGTGGATGGCCGGATCGAGCCCGGCCATGACGGAACGGTGGCGGAAAGGAATGATAGGTCGGCACCACCCTCGACCGTCATGGGCGGGCTTGACCCGCCCATCCACGCGAACGCGACGCCATTCCATTGTGGCGCATCGCGGACTCGCTGCCTTTCGCCGCATCGACGGTGGTCGCGTGGATGGCCGGGGCAAGCCCCATAGGCGCTAAGATAAGGCCTACCGGAAGGCAAATATCGCGTTGTGCGTGACGCGCCTTTAGAAGATTTGCGCGACGCTTGTGCCTTCCCTCCCCCTTGTGGGGAGGGATAAAGGGTGGGGGTCGTAGACATCGGTCTCGACATATCCTGATGGACCCCCACCCCTACCCCCTCCCCACAAGGGGGAGGGGATTGATCGACGTCGCGCCCAACTGGCCCACTGCTTTTTTAACTTAGCGCATATGGGGGCAAGCCCGGCCATGACGAACCCGTGGCGGAAGGATTGCAAAGCAGTCCCGCCGCAATCGCCCCCATCCCTCACGCCCCCGCCCACGCGATAAAATTGCGGACCAGCACCGAGCGCTCGCCGCGCCGGCTGGCGAGCGAGAGCTGCGCCATCGGCGCCTCGCCCGCGATCGGGCGGTAGGCGACGCCGATGACCTGGAGCTGGCGCATCGAGGCCGGGACGAGCGAGACGCCGAGCTCGGCCGCCACCAGGTTGACCACCGAGCTCATCTGCGGCGCCGCCTGGCCGAGGATCGGCTCGAAGCCGGCCCGGCGGCAGGCGGCGATCACCGTGTCGTAGAGGGTCGGCCCGACCGCGCGGGGCGTCAGGATGAACGCGTCCTCCCGGAGCAGCGCCAAGTCGACGGCCCCTCGTGCCGCCGCGGGATGGCCGGCCGGCAGCGCCGCCAGCATCGGCTCCTCCGGCAGGTGGCGCAGCTGCAGATCCTCGCCCGCCACCGCGCGCGAGCGCAGGAACACCGCGTCGACCGCGCCCTCGCGCAGCGCCGCGACCAGGCGGGTGGTGTTGGCCTCCTCCAGCGTCAGCTCGACCTCGGGAAAAGCGCGGCGAAAGGCGCGGATCGCCGCGGTGACCACCGGGTTGAACGGGGCCGAGCCGGTGAAGCCGACCCGGAGCGCCCCGGTCTCGCCGCGCCCCGCCCGCCGCGCCGCGAGGAGGGCCTGCTCGGCCTGCAGGGGCAGCGGGCGCGCGGCTTCCAGGAAGGCGCGGCCGGCTTCGGTCAGCTCGGCCCCATGCGGCACGCGGTGGAACAGCGGCGCGCCGACCTCGGCCTCGAGGTCGCGGATCTGCTGGCTGAGCGGCGGCTGGCCGATGCCGACGCGGGCGGCGGCGCGGGTAAAATTCTGCTCCTCCGCCACGGCGAGGAAATAGCGGATGTGACGCAGCTCCATGCCGGTATCGCCAAAAGCTATCACAAAAGCCTGCGCCATATATTGGACTGGCAGGCCCCGCGGCGTCAAATAAGCCTCGTCTGCGAGAGGTGAGAGCGATGGATGCGCGCCAGGGCCATGGACTGACCGCCGAGTTCCTCGGCAGCGTCGGCGAGGACGGGGCCCCGGCACGGCCCGCCTGGACCGAGCGCGGCACGCCGGCCTATCGCCGCATCAGCGCCGCCCTGTTCCTGGCGGGCTTCGCCACCTTCTCGCTGCTCTACTGCGTGCAGCCGCTGCTGCCCGCCTTCACCGAGGATTTCGGCGTCTCGCCGGCGGAAAGCTCGCTGGCGCTGGCGCTGAGCACCGGCCTGCTGGCGCTGGCGATCCTCGCCGCCGGCGCCCTGTCGCAGGCGGTGGGCCGGCGCGGCCTGATGTTCGCCTCGCTCTGCGGCGCGGCCCTGTGCAACATCGCCGCCGGCCTCGCCCCGGGCTGGCACGGCCTGCTCATCGCCCGGGCGCTGGAAGGGCTGGCGCTCGGCGGCGTGCCGGCGGTGGCCATGGCCTATCTCGCCGAGGAGATCCATCCCCGCAGCCTCGGCCTCGCCATGGGGCTCTATGTCGCCGGCAACGCCTTCGGCGGCATGATCGGCCGCGTCGGCATCGGCGCGCTCACCGAGCTGACCTCCTGGCGCATGGCGCTGATCGTGCTCGGCGGGCTCGGCCTCGCGGCGGCGCTCGGCTTCATCGCCCTGCTGCCCGCCTCGCGCAACTTCGCGCCACGCCCCGGCTTCGACCCGAAGTACCACCTCAGGGCCTGGGGCGGTCACCTCGCCCATGGCGGCCTGCCGCTGCTGTTCCTGATCGGCTTCCTCGCCATGGGCGCCTTCGTCACGGTCTACAACTATGCCGGCTTCCGCCTGACGGCCCCGCCCTACGGGCTCGGCGAGACCGCGATCAGCCTGATCTTCACCGTCTATCTCTTCGGCATCGCCGCCTCCTCCGCCGCCGGCGCCCTGGCCGACCGGCTCGGCCGCGGCCCGGTGCTGATGGCGGGCACGCTGGTCGCTGCGGCGGGCGTGGCGCTAACGCTTGCGCACGCCCTCGCCGGGGTGATCGCCGGCATCGTGGTGCTGACCATCGGCTTCTTCATGACCCATGCGGTGGCGAGCGGCTGGGTCGGCCGCATGGCGGCAACCGCCAAGGGCCACGCCGCCTCGCTCTACCTCCTCGCCTACTATCTCGGCTCGAGCGTCATGGGCTCGGTGGGCGGCTGGTTCTGGAGCGGCGGCGGGTGGTGGGCGGTGGCGGCGTTCGCGGGAGCGATGCTGGCCGCGGCGTTGGCGGCGGCGGTGCGGCTGAGAGGGATCGAACGGGGCGCTGAGAGGCGGACGGACCGCGTGACGGTCTCATCTAAAGAGCCATAATGCTCTTACGGTCTCGTATATAAGCCCTTAAACGGATCTCGTCGAGCTAGCGGCTGCTCTTCCCGCCCCTCCTGTGCCGGCTCACCTCCGCCCCGTCCTCCGGGCGCAGGCGGAGGAAGCCGGGAATGCCGAGGAGCGGGATCACCGCCATCATCAGGAACACCTCGTGGAAGCGCGCCGGCGTCAGCGCGGCATCGTCCCAGGTGACCACGCCGAGCAGCGTCGCCCCGATCGAGACGCCGAAGCTGACGCTGAGCTGCTGCAGCACGCCACCGAGGCTGGTGGCGCGGCTCAGGCGCTCGTCGGGCATGTCGGCATAGGACAGCGTGTTCGAGGTCATGAACTGCGCCGCCCGGGCAAGGCCGAAGACGAAGACGTAGGCCAGCACGAGGAGATGCGGCGTCTCCGGCCCGATCAGGGCGAAGCCGGCGATGATGGCCGCGCCGAACACGGCGCTCCAGGTCAGCACCCGGTCGAAGCCGAACCAGCGCAGGAGGTTGCCCGCGACCGGGCGCACCAGGAGGGCGCCGAGGCTGGCGGCGAAGGTGAGCGAGCCGGAGGCGGTGGGGGAGAGGCCGAAGCCGACCTGCAGCATCAGGGGCAGCACGAAAGGCACGCCGTTCATGCCGACGCGGCAGATGCCGCCGGCCAGCGTGCCTACGGCGAAGGAGCGCAGGCGGAACAGGCCGAGGTCGACGGCCGGCGCGGCGACGCGGCGGGCGTACCAGCCGAAGGCCAGGAGCAGCAGCACGGCGAGCCCCACCATCACGGCGGTGCCGGCGGCGGGCAGCATCGGCCGGCCGATATTCTCCAGCCCGAGCTGCAGCAGCACGACGCCGGCACCGACCATCAGGAAGCCGGGAAAGTCGAACTTCGTCGCCTTCTCGCCGCTGAAGTCGCCGACATAGCGCAGCGCCATGACGATGCCGAACAGGCCGAAGGGGATGTTGACGAAGAAGATCCAGCGCCAGGAGGCATATTCGGTGATGACGCCGCCGAGCAGCGGGCCGATCACCGGGCCGAGGATCGCCGGCATGGTGGTATAGGTCATGGCCATGACCAGGTCGCGTCGGGGAAAGCTGCGCAGCAGGATCAGGCGGCCGACCGGCGTCATCATGGCGCCGCCGAAGCCCTGGAGAGCGCGCGCGGCCAGCAGCGTGGGCAGGCCGGTGGCGAGGCCGCACAGGATCGAGCCCAGGGTGAAGATCGCCAGCGCCAGGGCGAAGATCCGGCGGGCGCCGAAGCGGTCGGCGAACCAGCCGCTGACCGGAATGAACATCGCGAGCGTCAGGACATAGGTGGTCACGGCCAGGTTCAGGCGCAGCGGCGTGGTGCCGAGGCTCAGCGCCATGTCGGGGATGGCCGTGGTGATGATGGTGGAATCGAGCTGCTCCATCAGGAAGGCGACGGCGACCACCAGCGGGATGAGCAGGCGCAGGCGCGGGTCGCGCTCGACGGCGAAGGTGCCGCCCCTGCCGTCCGGTGCCGGCAGGTCGGCCGGATCCGTTCGCATGGTGTCGTCGGGCATCGGGCGGCTCACGACCGCGGCGGCGCGTTGCCGCCGTGGAAGCGGCCGAAACCGCGCGCCGACACCAGGCCCATGAGCAGCAGCCCCAGCCCCGCGGCGGCGGCCTGGTCGGTGGCGCGGAGATCGAACGCGCCGACCCGGCAGAGCAGGACATAGGCGACGGCGAGGTTGAACACGCCCCACAGGACGTTGACCGTCGAGGAGGAAAGGCCCTCGCCCGGCGGCCTGGCGAAGGGGCTCTGGAAGGGTCGCCCCATCACGCCGCTGACGAAATGCGGCACGGCGTTGGAGAGGAAGGCGCCGCCGAAGAGGTAGGCGATGTCGTGCATCCAGTCCATGGTCGGCACCTCCACAAGGATCGCTCGCGAACAAGCGCTTCAGTCGAGACGTGAGTACCCCCTCTCCCGGTCGGGAGAGGGGTTCCGCGCTCTACTTCGATTCAATCCCTCTGCAACGGATCCCGCGCAGCGCTTCGCCTCCCAGGTTGGCGCCCGCTCACGCCCGCGTGGCGTCGAGCAGCGCCAGGACCTCCTCCGTCGTGCCGGTCTCGCCCAGCCGCGGAAAGATCCGCTCCAAGCTGTTGGCATGGGCCTCGGGGCGCATGTCGGTCATGGCGTCGACCGTCAGGGTGACGTGGAAGCCGTGCTCGTGCGCCTGGCGCGCCGTCGATTCGACGCCGATGCTGGTGGCGATGCCCGCGAGCACCACCTGCGTCACGCCGAGGCGGCCGAGGTGCTCGGCCAGGCCGGTGCCGGTGAAGGCGCCCCAGGTGCGCTTGGTCACCGCATGGTCCTCGGGCTGGCGGTCCAGCTCCGCGACGAAGTCGGTCCAGTCCGGCGCCAGGGGCCCGCCGGGGCGAGCCTGCTCCGTCCGTCCCGGCGCGCCGCCGGCGACGTTGACCAGCACCACCGGCAGGCGATGGCGCCGGAAGGCGGCCGCGAGCCTGGCGGCGCGCGTCACCACGTCGCCGGCAGGATGTGCCAGGGGAAGGGAGACGATGCCCTTCTGCAGGTCGATGACGACAAGAGCGGTCTTCGGATCGAGCGTGGTGAGCGCCATGGGGTCTCCCTCGAGGGTTGGCGTGGGGCGGCCGGGCCGGGGTCTTGGTCAGGGGTCGAAGAGACGCTGGAGCAACGGGGCGGCGGCGGCGAGGCTCTCCCGCTCGCGGAGGTCGAGGCGGGCGCGGATGGCGCGTATCAGCCAGTCCTGCCGCGCCGCGCGGCCGGCCCGAAGCCAGTCGAGGCCCGCCGGGGTGAGCGACAGCAGCACCTGGCGTCCGTCCGCCGGGTCGGGCGCGCCCTGCACCAGGCCAGCGGCCTCCAGGACCGCGACATTGGCGCCCATGGACTGCGGGCGCATGCCCTCGACCCGCGCCAGCACCGTGACCGTCGCCGGCCCCTCGCGGTCGAGCGTGGCCAGCACCGAGAGCTGCGACCAGGAGAAGTCGCCGAGATCGGTCTGCTCGCGCAGCCGCCGCTTCATCTTGCGGAAGACATGGCGCAGCTCCTCGGCCAGGGCCGAGGCTTGCGCCGCGTCGGGGTCGTCGGGTTGTTCGGTCACGGCGACGGTCTAGCAGCTATGAAGCCGAACTGCAAAGCTGAACTTCATATCTCACTGCGACGGCGCGAGCGTCATCGCTTCGTCATGCGGCGACTGTAACGACCTGTTCACCAAGAGCCCGGTCGGATCTGCATCTGGGGGGACGCTCCGACCGAAGGGCCTTGCCTGATCAATCGGGGACTCTCCCATGAAGCTCGCGACATTTGCTGCAACCGCCGTCCTCATCGGCCTTGCCGGCCCGGCCCTGGCCGCCTCCAACGTGGTGACGATCTACAGCGCCGACGGCCTGCACGACGGCACGCCCAACTGGTACGCCAACGAGTTCGATGCCTTCACCAAGGCGACGGGCATCACCGTGCAATATATCGAGGCCGGGTCCGGCGGCGTGGTCGAGCGCATCGCCAAGGAGAAGTCCAACCCGCAGGCCGACGTCCTGGTGACGCTGCCGCCCTTCATCCAGCGCGCCGCCGCCGACGGGCTGCTCGACGCCTATGCCCCGGCCGGCGCCGACCAGATCCCGGCGGCCGAGAAGGACGCGGACGGCAAGTTCGTGCCGCTGGTCAACAACTACATGAACTTCATCTACAACGCCTCGGCCCTGCCGGCGGCGCCCAAGAGCTTCGATGACCTGCTCGATCCGAAGTTCAAGTCGAAGCTGCAATATTCGACCCCCGGCCAGGCCGGCGACGGCACCGCCGTGATGATCCAGCTGATCCACGCCTTCGGCGGCAAGGACCAGGCCTTCGACTTCTTCAAGAAGCTCCAGACCAACAATGTCGGGCCCTCCGCCTCGACCGGCAAGCTCACCGCCCTGGTCAACAAGGGCGAGCTCTACGTCGCCAACGGCGACCTGCAGATGAACATGTCGCAGATGGCCGACAACCCGAACATCAAGGTGTTCTGGCCGGCCGGTCCCGACGGGACGCGCTCGACCTTCGCCCTGCCCTATTA
Organism: Labrys wisconsinensis; assembly: GCF_030814995.1. Lineage (GTDB taxonomy): Bacteria > Pseudomonadota > Alphaproteobacteria > Rhizobiales > Labraceae > Labrys > Labrys wisconsinensis. Next base: position 51,740 of record NZ_JAUSVX010000016.1, read on the forward strand.
TGTCGGCCTCGTGCACGGCGCCCCCAACGGCGACAACGGCAAGAAGCTGATCGACTTCCTGCTGAGCAAGGATGCGCAGGCGACCGTGAGCTCCGTCGCCATCGGCCTGCCGGTGCGCCAGGACGTGACGCCGGCCGACGACAACTTCAAGAAGCTCAAGGCCAGCCTCGACGGCGTCACCATCTGGACGCCGGACTGGACGGCCGTGCTCAAGGACCTCAAGGCGGACGCGGCCCGCTGGCGCGAAGCCACGGGCGGCTGATGTCCGCCGCTTTCGCCATGCCCGACGGCGCGCCGTCGCCCGGTGCACCCGGCGCACCGTCACCCGGCGCCGCGCCCATCGGGCACGGCATCCGCTTCGACAAGGTGTCGGTCGCCTATCGCGGCCTCACCGTGCTCGACACGCTGACGCTCGCGATCGAGCCCGGCGAGTTCGTGGCGCTGATCGGCCCGTCCGGCTCGGGCAAGACCACGGCGCTGCGGGCCGTGGCCGGCTTCGTGCGGCCGGCCTCCGGCCGCATCCGCATCGGCGAGACCGACGTCACCGACCTGCCGCCCTATGCCCGCGGCATCGGCATGGTGGTGCAGAACTACGCCCTGTTCCCGCACATGCGGGTCAGCGACAACGTCGCCTTCGGCCTCCACGCCCAGGGCGCGCCGAAGGACATCATCGCCGGGCGGGTGCAGGAATCCCTGCGCATGGTCGGCATGCAGGCCTATCTCACCCGCTTCCCGCGCGAGCTCTCCGGCGGCCAGCAGCAGCGCGTCGCCATCGCCCGGGCGCTGGCCATCCGTCCGCGCGTGCTGCTGCTCGACGAGCCGCTCTCCGCCCTCGACGCCCAGATCCGCCGCAACATGGTGGAGGAGCTGGCCAAGCTGCACCGCGACCTCGCCGGCCTCACCGTGCTCTACGTCACGCACGACCAGACCGAAGCGCTCACTCTGGCCGACCGCGTCGCCATCATGCGCGACGGCCGGCTCTGCGCGCTCGGCACCTCCACGGATCTCTACCGGCGCCCGCCCAACCGCTTCACGGCCGAGTTCCTGGGGCGCGCCAACCTGCTGCCCGTGACCGTCCAGGCGGTGGACGGCGCCGGCCGTGCCGAGGTCCGCTTCGGCGACAGGACCTTCCTGGCCAGCGCCCATGACCGGCTCGCGGCGGGCCAGGCCTGCCATCTCTGCATCCGGCCGCACGACCTCGCCCTGGCCAACGGCAAGGACGAGCCCAATCTCCTCCACGCCGACATGGTGAGCGCGCAGTGGCAGGGCGACTCGCACAGCCTCGTCGTCGCCGCGCAGGGCCACGAGCTGCGCATGCTCTCGGCTCCCCTCGACCACCCGCCGCGCCCGGGCGAGCGGCTCGCCCTGCGCTTCCCGGCCGAGCGGGCCAGCCTGATCGCCGAGGAGGCGGGCCATGCCGGCGGATAGCGCCGCCGTCGCCGCGCCGCCGGCCGCGGCCAACGCCGCAGCGGCCTGGCGCCACGCCTGGCTCGGGCCGCCGCTGCTGGCGCTCGCGGCGATCTTCCTCTACCCGCTGGCGCTGATCGCCCGCCAGGCCTTCACCGAGGAGGGCGAAGGCACCTCCCTGCAGCCGCTGCTCTCGGTGGTGCGGTCGGGCTTCTTCACCCAGGCCGTGCTGAACACGCTAGAGATCGCCATCGCTGCGACGGCGGGATGCCTGGCGCTCGGCTTCGTCTTCGCCCTGGTGCTCTCCTTCGTGCCGTTTCCGGGCAGCCGCGTGGTCTCGCGCCTGATCGACAGCGTCATCGCCCTGCCGACCTTCCTGGTGGCGCTGGCCTTCACCTTCCTCTACGGCTCGTCCGGCCTGCTCAACGGCCTTGTCATGAGCGGGCTCCATCTGTCGACGCCGCCGGTCAACTTCCTCTATTCCGCCTGGGGCGTGATCCTGGCCGAGGTCACGGTGTACACGCCCTTCGCCATGCGCCCGCTGATCGCCGCCTTCTCGCTGCTCGACCGGGCGCAGATCGAGGTCGCCTCCAGCCTCGGGGCGCGGCCGGCGCGGATCGTCAGGCAGATCATCCTGCCCGCCGCCCTGCCGGCGCTGCTGGCGGGCGGGAGCCTCTGCCTGCTCCTGACGGTGAACGAGTTCGGCATCGTGCTGTTCATCGGCGCCAAGGGCGTCGTAACCCTGCCGCTGCTGATCTACGACAAGGCGATCCAGGAATCGGACTATTCGGCCGCCTGCGTCATCGCGCTGATCAATGTCGGGCTGTCGATCCTGCTGTTCGCCCTCTACCGCACCGTGGTCAACCGGCTGGGAGGTCGCCATGCTGGTGTGGTCTAGGGGCGGACGGGCGCTGGTCTGGTCGATCACGGGGCTCGCCTTCGCGGCGGTCTACGCCGCCCCGCTGGTCCTGATCTTCGTCGCCAGCATCGCCCGCCAGTGGAACGGCGTCGTGCCGACGGCCTTCACGCTGAGCCATTACGGCGATGCGCTCTCCGGCGACTCCGGCCGCCAGCTCTGGGCGAGCCTTGCCACCGCCGCCATGGCGAGCCTGGTGGCCCTGGCGCTGGGGACCTGGGCGGCGCTGGCGCTGCGCGCGGTGGCGGCGCCCTCGCGCCGGGTGCTCGACTTCCTGTTCTTCCTGCCGAGCGCCGTGCCCTCGGTCTCGGTCGGCCTCGGCCTTCTCGTCGCCTTCAGCCAGCCGCCGCTGCTGCTCAACGGCACCACGGCGATCGTGGTCGTCGCCCATCTCGTGCTGATCTCGGCCTTCGTCTACGGCAGCGTCTCGGCCGGGCTGGCGCGGCTGCCGGTCGACCTCGAGCCGGTGGCCGAGAGCCTCGGGGCCCGGCCGTTCTACCGGCTGCGCCGGGTGACGCTGCCGCTGCTCGCGCCCTATCTCATCGCCGCCCTCAGCCTCAGCCTGGCGCTCTCCATGGGCGAGCTCGGCGCCACCGTCATGGTCTATCCGCCGGGCTGGGTGACGCTGCCGGTCGGCATCTTCGCGCTCACCGACCGCGGCGATATTTTCCTTGCCTCCGCCCTCACCGTGATCCTGATCTTGGCGACGCTCGTCGTGCTCGTCGGCCTCTCTCTGATCCCGACCCGGGCGGCGCAGCGCTGACGGGCGCCCAAGAGGCCGAGCAGGAGACGGACATGACCGAGGCACGAGCGAGCGGCCTCTCCGCCAGCGAGGGCGACGTCAACCTGTCGCCCGACCGCGCCGCCTGGATCGAGCGGCTCGGGCCTGAGACCCGGGCGCTGCTCGACCGCGACGCCGCCGTGTTCCTGCACCAGTCGCTGTCGACGCCCTGCCTCGACGTGCTGGAGGGGGCGGAGGGCGCGACCCTCACCGATGTCGAGGGGCGGCAGATCCTCGACTTCCACGGCAACAGCGTCCACCAGGTCGGCTACGGCCATCCCAGGGTGGTCGCCGCCGTGAAGGCCGAGCTCGACCGCCTGCCCTTCTCGCCGCGCCGCTACACCAACCGCACCGCCATCGCGCTGGCCGAGCGGCTCACGGCCCTGGCTCCACCCGGCCTCGGCAAGGTGCTGTTCGCCCCGAGCGGCGCGGTGGCCATCGGCATGGCGCTGAAGCTCGCGCGTCACGCCACCGGCCGGCACAAGACGCTGTCGATGTGGGACGCCTTCCACGGCGCGACGCTCGACGCCATCTCGGTCGGCGGCGAGGCGCTGTTCCGCCGGGATGTCGGGCCGCTGCTGCCGGGCACCGAGCACGTGCCGCCGCTGCACCTCGCCCGCCGCTTCTTCGGCGAGGACGACCGCGCCCACGAGCGGCTCGCCGACTATATCGACTATGTCCTGGAGGTGCAGGGCGACGTCGCCGCCGTCATCGCCGAGCCGATGCGCTGGACCACGGTCGAGCCGGCGCCGGCCGGCTTCTGGCCGCGGGTGCGGGCGAGCTGCGACCGGCACGGCGCCCTCCTGATCTTCGACGAGGTGCCGAGCTGCCTCGGGCGCACCGGCACCATGTTCGTCACCGAGCAGACCGGCGCCGTGCCGGACATGCTGGTGATCGGCAAGGGCCTCGGCGGCGGCATCATGCCGATGGCGGCGCTGATCGCCCGCACCGACCTCGACGTGGTCCGGGAAGGCGCCCTCGGCCACTACACCCACGAGAAGAGCCCGCTCGGCGCCGCCGCGGCGCTGGCGACGCTCGACGTCATCGCCGAGGAAGGCCTGCTCGCCCGTGCCAAGGCGCTGGGGCAGGCCGGCCTGGAGCGGCTCCAGGCCATGGTGGAACGCCACCCCTGCGCCGTCGCGGCCCGCGGCCTCGGCCTCACCTGGGGCCTGACGATCGGCGGCGACAGCCCCGGCGCGGCGGAGGCGCGAGCGAGCCGCCTGCTTTACGCCTGCCTGGAGCGGGGCCTGAGCTTCAAGCTCGGCGGCGGCAACGTGGTGACGCTCTGCCCGCCGCTGACCATTGCGGAGAGCGAGCTCGACGCCGCCTTCGCCATCCTCGACGAGGCGCTTGCGGCGTCTGGAGCCTGACCATGTTCGGCGGAGCGTGGCGAGAACACCGCAGTTTGCGCTTGCCGCGGCCGCCAAGCTCTGGAACCCTCGCGCCAGACCGACTGCTCTCGGCACGGGAGCGGTGGCCGCAGGCCCGACGATCCGCAACCCGGAGCTCCCCATGGCCGACCCGTCCCGCCGCTCGATGGCCATCCTGATCACCACTGCAGTCTTCGCCCTCATCGGCCTCTATCTTCTTGCCGGCGGCGGCTGGCTTCTCGCCCTCGGCGGCTCGGCCTATTACCTCATTGCCGGGCTGGCGCTGCTGGCGACCGCCGTCCTGCTCTGGCGCCGCAGCCAGGCGGCGCTCTGGCTCTATGCCGCCCTGCTGGTCGGCTCGATCGCCTGGGCGATCCATGAAGTCGGCTTCGACTTCTGGGCCCTGGCGCCGCGCGGCGACATCCTGGTGCCGCTCGGGATCTGGCTGCTGCTGCCCCTGGTCACCCGCCGGCTCGGCCCGGCGAGCGGCGCCGCCAAGCTGCCGCTGGCGGTCGGCGTCGTCGCCTCGCTCGCGGTGGTCGGCTACGCCCTGACCCAGGATCCGCAGGACATTGCCGGCAGCCTGCCGCCCGCCTCCGCCGGGGCCCCGGCGCCCAAGGATGCGGCGCTGATGCCGGACGGCGACTGGCACGCCTATGGCCGCACCCAGTTCGGCAACCGCTACGCGCCGCTGAAGCAGATCACCCCCGACAATGTCGCCAAGCTCAAGGTGGCCTGGACGTTCCGCACCGGCGACATGCGCGGGTCCGACGATCCCGTCGAGACCACCGACGAGGTGACGCCGATCAAGGTGCGCGACATGCTCTACCTCTGCTCGCCGCACCAGAAGCTGTTCGCGCTCGACGCGGCGACGGGCACGCAGAAATGGATGTTCGATCCGAAGATCGAGCACAATCCGACCTTCCAGCACCTGACCTGCCGCGGCGTCTCCTACCACGAGGCCAAGGGCGGATCCCAGGCGCCGGGCGATTGCGGCCGGCGCATCTTCCTGCCGACCAATGACGGACGCCTGTTCGCGCTCGACGCCGACACCGGAGCGCTGTGCCAGGGCTTCGGCGCGGGCGGCGTCGTCGACCTCAAGCAGGGCATGAGCGTCAAGACGCCGGGCTTCTACGAGCCGACCTCGCCGCCGGTGGTCACCGACAAGATGGTGATCATCTCCGGCGCGGTGATCGACAACTACTCCACCAAGGAGCCCTCCGGCGTCACCCGCGGCTTCGACGTCGAGACCGGCAAGCTGATCTGGGCGTTCGACCCCGGCAATCCCGATCCCAACGAGATGCCGTCCGACACCCACCATTTCGTCGAGAACTCGCCGAATTCCTGGATCACCTCGGCCTATGACCACACGCTGAACCTGATCTACATCCCGACCGGCGTGCAGACGCCGGACATCTGGGGCGGCAACCGCAACGCCGACTCCGAGCGCTATGCCTCTTCGATCCTCGCCCTCGACGCAGACACCGGCAAGCTCGCCTGGGCCTACCAGACCGTGCACCACGACCTGTGGGACATGGACGTCCCCTCCCAGCCGAGCCTGGTCGACGTGACGGCGGCGGACGGCAGCGTCGTCCCCGCGATCTATGCCCCGACCAAGACCGGCAACATCTTCGTGCTCGACCGGCGCACCGGCAAGCCGATCGTCCCGGCGCCGGAGACGCCGGTGCCGCAGGGCGCGGCGCCGGGCGACCGCGTCTCGCCGACCCAGCCCTTCTCCGAGCTGACCTTCCGCCCCAAGCAGCCGCTGACCGGGGCGGACATGTGGGGCGGCACCATGATCGACCAGCTGATGTGCCGCATCCTGTTCCACCGGCTGCGCTACGAAGGTCCGTTCACCCCGCCCTCGCTGCAGGGCACGCTGGTCTTCCCCGGCAATCTCGGCATGTTCGAATGGGGCGGCATCGCCGTCGACCCGGTGCGCCAGATCGCCATCGCCAACCCGATCGCCATCCCCTTCGTCTCGCGCCTGATCCCGCGCGGCCCAAACAATCCGGAGGCGCCGAACGACGCCCATCCCTCGGGCTCGGAGATCGGCGTGCAGCCCCAATACGGCACGCCGTTCGGCGTGACGCTGGGCCCGCTGCTCTCGCCGCTCGGCATTCCCTGCAAGCGCCCGCCCTGGGGCTACATGGCCGGCATCGACCTCAAGACCAACACCATCGTCTGGATGCACCGCAACGGCACGATCGAGGACAATTCACCGCTGCCGATCCCGTTCAAGCTCGGCGTGCCCAGCCTCGGCGGCCCGCTGACGACAGCCGGCGGCGTCGCCTTCCTGACCTCGACGCTCGACTACTACATCCGCGCCTATGACGTGACCACCGGCCGCCAGCTCTGGCAGGACCGCCTGCCGGCCGGCGGCCAGTCGACGCCGATGAGCTACGAGGCGGGCGGGCGCCAGTTCGTGGTCACGGCCGACGGCGGCCACGGCTCCTTCGGCACCAAGCTCGGCGACTTCGTCGTCGCCTATGCCCTGCCGCAGGGGAGCTGAGCGGCGAGGCGGATTTGACATTGCCGGGGGCAGTCCCTATGTAGGCAGCATCGATAAAGGCCGGATGATTTGGCCGCTCGTGACATGCGTCACGCCTGCTGAGCGCTTCCCACCGATTTCGACAGTCGGCATTTCGTTGCATACGGCAACGGAACTGTTTGGACGCATTCAAGGATCGTCGAACATGAGCACGGGTACCGTGAAGTGGTACAATGCCCGCAAGGGCTTTGGTTTTATTGCGCCGGACGATGGCAGCAAGGACGTGTTCGTTCACGTCAGCGCCCTCGAGCGTGCCGGCATGCAGGATCTCCGGGAAGGGCAGAAGATCGGCTATGAGCTGGTCCAGGATGCCCGGTCGGGCAAGACGTCCGCCGACCGGCTCCAGGCCGCCTGAGACAGGGTTTCGTGCCGCGCCAGCGCGACCACGGATGAACTGGCGCCGAAAGGCGCGACAGCGAAGCCCGAGACCCTGACCGGGACGCCGGTCGGGGTGAGATTTCGACGAGGGGTCAGCCGCCGGCTGGCCCCTTTCTCGTTTTCGGCCCGTGTCGTTTTCGGCCCGTGTCGTCTTTGGCCCGTGTCGTCTTCCGCCCGTCAGCCCCGGCCCCGCAGGCCGCCGCGAAACCGCCCGGGCGGTCACTCCTCCGCAGCGATCTCGTGCTCGCGCACCACCCGCTCGTGATGCTCCGTCCGGCTCTTGATGCGGTAGGTGTTGTCGGGCGAGTCCGCCGGCATCAGCCGCACGACCTCGTAGGGGCCGGAGGGCCGCTTCACCGAATGGCCGACGAAGACGACGATGTCGCCGACCTTGAACTTGTGCTGGGCCATTGGCCTGCCTGACCTTTCGCGGCGATCGTCGCGGACGGCGTGTCCGGATAGCTCCAGACAGCCTTCGAGGCCGGATGCCGAAATATGCGGCGTGGGCCAATCCGGGGCGGACCGGCGAGAACCAGACGCCGCCGCCATGCTACCACGGACGCCGGAGCCGGTCCGGTTTATTTTCGAACCCGCGGCCCCGCCGGCGCTTCACGCGACCGGCTCGCCCGGCTGCTGCGGCGCCTCCTGGGCCCGGCCGACCGCCTCCTCGAACGCGCGGAACACCCGCAGCGTCGCCTCGAGGTCGCCGCGGGCGACGTCGCGCAGCACCTGGGCGCGCAGCACCACCAGCCCCCGCTCGATCTCGCCGGTGATGCGCCGGCCCTCCGGCGTCAGCCAGAGCGTCTTGGCGCGCCGGTCGGCCGCGTCGTCGCGGCGCTCGACCAGGCCGCTGGCGCAGAGCTGGTCGAGCAGGCGCACGAGAGACGGCCCCTCCACGCCGATCTCCTCGGCCACCGCCACCTGGCGGACGCCGTCGCCCATCCGGCCGATGCTGATGAGGGGCATGGCGCAGGCCTCGGAAATGCCGTGCGCGAGCACCAGGTCGCGCGCGGTCCGGCGCCAGTACCGCCCGACCTTGGGCAGAGCGCTCGTCAGGGAAAAACGCAGGACGTCGAGTTCGGTCATCACGATAAGATAGGATCCTTATTAGTAGCCTGCATCTTTTATCCTTGACGATGGCAGCGAGCTGATCGAAAGTCGCGCCGACCTTGCTGCATCGCAACATCCGCACCGCGGCCGTGCCGCGGCCGGCTCCGTCTGTCTGCGATGACGCCGCCCAGCCCGCCGCCCGTCGCGAACGCCGATCATGGACCAAATCACGCCGAGACACGACCTGGCTTCGGAAAAAGCCGACCGGCACAAGTGGATGGTGCTGAGCAACACCACGCTCGGCATGCTGGTCGCCTTCGTCAATTCCTCGATCATCCTGATCAGCCTGCCGGCGGTGTTCCGGGGCATCGGCCTCAAGCCGCTCGATCCGGCCAACACCGACATCCTGTTGTGGACGATCATGGGCTACATGGTCGTGACCTCGGTGCTGGTCGTCGCCTTCGGCCGGCTCGGCGACATGTTCGGCCGGGCGCGCATCTACAATATCGGCTTCCTCGTCTTCACCCTCGCGTCGATCGCCCTCAGCCTGATGCCGACCGGGCCGGGCGCGGCGCTCTATCTCGTCGGCATGCGCATCGTCCAGGGCATCGGCGGCGCGCTGATGACCGCGACCTCGACGGCGCTGCTCACCGACGCCTTCCCGCCGCAGCAGCGGGGCCTGGCGCTCGGCATCAACACCATGGCGGCGATCGGCGGCCAGTTCGTCGGCCTGATCACCGGCGGCCTGCTCGCCGACATCGACTGGCGGCTGGTCTTCTGGGTCAGCGTGCCGCTCGGCATCGTCGGCACGGTCTGGAGCTTCGTCAGCCTGCGCGACCGGCGCCTGCCCCAGCCCGGCCGCCTCGACTGGTTCGGCAATATCAGCTTCGCCCTCGGCCTGGTCCTGGTGCTGACGGGGATCACCGACGGCATCCAGCCGGTCGGCGGGGCCGTGATGGCCTGGGGCAGCCCCAAGGTGCTGATCGAGCTCATCCTCGGCGTCGCCATCCTCGTCGCCTTCGTGGCGATCGAGCGGCGGGTGCAGCAGCCGATGTTCGACCTCACGCTGTTCCGCATCCGGGCCTTCACGCTCGGCAACGCGGCGAGCCTGCTCTCCTCCGTCGCCCGCGGCGGCCTGCAGTTCATGCTGATCATCTGGCTGCAGGGCGTGTGGCTGCCGCTGCACGGCACGTCCTTCGAGGAGACGCCGCTATGGGCCGGCATCTTCATGCTGCCGCTGACCGCCGGCTTCCTGATCGCCGGCTTCGTGTCGGGCCCCCTGTCCGACCGCTTCGGCCCGCGCGCCTTCGCCGCCGGCGGCATGGTGCTCGGCGCCGCCTCTTTCGTGGCGCTCGCCCTGCTGCCGGCCGACTTTCCCTACGGCCTGTTCGCGGCGCTGATCTTCCTCAACGGCGTCGGCTCCGGCCTGTTCGTCACGCCCAACGCCACGCAGATCATGAACGCCGTGCCGGCGCGCGAGCGCGGCCAGGCCTCGGGCGTGCGCGCGACGACGCTCAATGCCGGACAGGTCTTGTCGATCGGCATCTTCTTCAGCCTGATGATCCTCGGCCTGGCCTGGACCCTGCCCGGCGTGATGGAGACGCGGCTCATCGCCCAGGGCATGCCCGCGGCGGTCGCCCACCAGGTCGCCGCCGCGCCGCCGGTGGCGACCTGATGGGCGAATTGATCCCGCCCGCAGCGCTCGCCGCCCTGCCGCCGGCCAACGCCGCCGTGATCACCGGCAAGGCGTTCTTCCCCGATCTCCTGTCGATCCCGTTCATGAGCGGCATCGGCATCGCCTTCGGCTTCTCCGCCGCGCTGTTCCTGGCCGCCGCAGCCGCGTCCTGGCTGGCGGGCGGACGCCAGCCGCACGCGGCGAGTTGAGCGCGGCGCCCTCCCCGCTCAGCCCGTGTTCCTCAGGCCCGCGGCGACGCCGTTGATCGAGATCAGGATGCCGCGCTGGGCCTTCTCGTCGATCTGGCCGCTGCGCCAGCGGCGCAGCAGCTCCACCTGCAGGTGGTTGAGCGGCGCGATATAGGCGGAGCGGTGGCTGATCGAGCGGGCGAGCGCCGGATTGTCGGCGAGGCGCTGGGTCTCGCCGGTGATCGCCTCGACCGCCGCGACGGTGCGCCGCCACTCCGCCTCGATCGCCGAGAAGATCGCCTCGGCCAGCGCCCGGTCGGGCACCAGGCCGGCATAGCGGCGCGCCACGTCGAGATCGGCCTTGGCCAGCACCATGTCCATGTTCGAGAGCAGCGCGCTGAAGAACGGCCATTCCGCCTTCATCCGGCGCAGCAGCGCCAGCCCCTCCTCCCGCCCCTCGGCGATGAGGCCCTCGACGGCCGAGCCGAAGCCGTACCAGCCCGGCAGGGCGACGCGGCTCTGCCCCCAGGAGAAGCTCCAGGGGATGGCGCGCAGGTCCTCGATCTTCTGGTTGGCCTTGCGCGAGGCCGGGCGCGAGCCGATGTTGAGCTGGGCGATCTCGGCGATCGGCGTCGCCGAGAAGAAATAGTCGCTGAAGCCCGGCGTCTCGTAGACCAGCTTGCGATAGGCCCGCATGCTGAGCTCGGAGAGCTTGGCCGCCGCGGCGAGGAAATCCGGCGTCGCCCGCTCCTGGCGCTGCAGCAGCGTGCCCTCCAGCGTCGCCGCCATCAGCGTCTCCAGGTGGCGCCGGCCGATCTCCGGGTTGGCATATTTGGCGTTGATCACCTCGCCCTGCTCGGTGAGCCGGATCTGGCCCTTCACCGTGTTCGGCGGCTGGGCCAGGATTGCCTGGTAGCTCGGGCCGCCGCCGCGCCCGACCGCGCCGCCGCGGCCGTGGAACAGGCGCAGCGTCAGGCCGGGCTTCTCGTCGAACAGGCGGGCGAGCGCGGTCGAGCCGCGATAGAGCTCCCAGTTCGAGGTGAAGTAGCCGCCGTCCTTGTTGCTGTCGGAATAGCCGAGCATGATGTCCTGCTCGGCGCCGGAATTGCGGATCAGCGTCTCGATGCCGGGCAGGTCGTAGAAGGCGCGCATGATCGGCTCGGCGGCGCGCAGGTCCTCGATGGTCTCGAACAGCGGCACCACGATCAGGTCGACCTCGGCGTTGGCCGCTTCGGCCGGCGCCAGCGTGCCGCGCATCAGGCCGCATTCCTTCTGCAGCAGCATGACCTCGAGGAGGTCGCTCACTGTCTCGGTGTGGCTGATGATGTAATGGCGGATGGCGTCGGCGCCGAAGTCCAGGCGCAGCCGGCGCGCCGCCTCGAAGATGGCGAGCTCTCCTTCGGTGAGCTCGGAATAGGCGACGTTGCGCACGCGCAGCGAGCGTGGCTCCTGCAGCAGCGACAGCAGCAGCGCCTGCTTGCCCTCCTCGGAGAGGCCCGCATAGGCCGGCTCGATGCGCGCCGCGGCGAGGAGCTCGGCCACCACGGCCTCGTGCTTGTCCGAGCTCTGGCGCAGGTCCGTGGTGGCGAGGTGGAAGCCGAACACTTCCACCGCCCGGATCAGCGGCTTGAGCCGGGCCTCGGTCAGCGCGGCGCCGTGGTTGCGCCCGAGGGAATCCTCGACCGTCCTGAGGTCGGCCAGGAAGGCGCCGGCGCCGGCATAGGGCTTCGCCGGCGCCACGGCATGACGCAGGGCGTCGGTCCCGGTGAGATGCTCCAGCGTGCCGGCGAGCCTGGCATAGACGCCGATCAGCGCCCGCCGATAGGGCTCGTCGTCGCGATGGGCATTGCCGTCGCCGGAGCCGGCGGCCAGCGCCAGCAGCTCCGGCGTCGCGTTGACGAGGGTGCGCGACACCGAGAGGTCGGCACCGAGCAGGTGCACCTCGGTGAGATAGTGGCGCAGCACCGTCTCGGCATGCCGGCGCACCGTGGTCACCAGGGTCTCGGCGGTGACGAAGGGGTTGCCGTCGCGGTCGCCGCCGATCCAGTTGCCCATGCGGAAGAACGGGGCGACGGGGCGGCCGACCAGCTCCTCCAGCTCGGCATAGAGCCGCGGGATCTCCTGCAGGAAGGTCGCGCTGTAATAGCTCAGCACGTTCTCGATCTCGTCCGGCACGGTGAGCTTGACCATGCGCAGGATCCGGGTCTGCCAGAGCTGGGTGATGCGGGCGCGCAGCTGCGCCTCGTTGGCGGCGCGCTGGCGCGCCGTCCTCAGGCCGTCGCGGGCGGTGAGCAGGTCGGCGATGGCGCGCTCGGCGTCCAGCGTGCTCTTGCGCTGCACCTCGGTCGGATGGGCGGTGAGGACGGGCGAGACCCAAGCGCGCGCCAGCACGCGGGCGATGCGCTCGGGCTCGATGCCGGCCTGGCGGAAGCGCTGGAAGCTCAGCGCGAGACTGCCATCCTCATGGTCGTCGCGCGCCTCGCGCTCGGCGTGGCGGCGCAGGTTGTGGCGGTCCTCGGCGAGGTTGGCGAGGTGGGAGAAATAGCTGAAGGCGCGGATGACGGAGACGGTCTCCGCCGGGCTGAGGCGCTTGAGCAGCGTGTCGAGGTTGCGCCCGGCCTCGGCATCGGCCTTGGCGTGGAAGCTGACGCTGAGGCGCCGGATCGCCTCGATCACCTCGAACGTGGCCTCGCCGTCCTGGTCGCGGACGATGTCGCCGAGGATCTGGCCGAGCAGGCGGACATCGTCGTAGAGCGGCTGGTCCCGGCTCTCCTCGCGCGCGGGGCTCGGCTGCGGCATCTCCAACATCACCACCGACATGGCTCATCCCCTCCTGGTCGAAACGAAGTCCCGCCCCGCTGCTGCAAGGCAAGGCCCATGCCACACAATTGTCATGCCGGGCGAGGCCGCGGCGCCGGATTTGCCCGCGCCGCGATGTCGCGCCCGCTCACTCGCTCGACACCATGACGTTGCGCACGATCGGGTAGATCTGCCCTTCCCAGCGCCGGCCGCTGAACACGCCGTAATGGCCGACGCCGGGCTGCATGTGGTGGCGCCGGCGATAGGGCTTGAGGCCGGTGCACAGCTCGTGGGCAGCCGCGGTCTGGCCGAGGGCGCAGATGTCGTCACGCTCGCCCTCGACGGTCAGCAGCGCCGTGCGGCGGATGGCGCCGGGATCGACCCGCCCGCCGCGGAAGGTCAGGGCGCCGCGGGCCAGCAGCGTGTCCTGGAAGACGATGCGCACGGTCTCCAGGTAGAACTCGGCGGTAAGGTCGAGGACGGCGAAATATTCGTCGTAGAAGGCTTCGATGACGCGGGCCTTCTCGTCCTCGCCGCGGGCGACGTGCCTGTAGAGGTCGCGATGGGCCTTGACGTGCCGCTCCGGGTTCATCGCCATGAAGGCGGCGAGCTGCACGAAGCCGGGATAGACCCGTCGCCCCGCCCCGGCGTGGCGCGCGGGCACGGTGGCGATCAGGTTGTCCTCGAACCAGGCGATCGGCTTGCCCGTCGCCAGCTCGTTGACCTTGGTCGGGTTGACGCGGGTGTCGACCGGGCCGGCCATCAGCGTCATGCTGCGCGGCTCTGCCGGGTTGCCGGCCTCAGCCATGACGGCGACCGCCGCCAGCACCTGCACGCAGGGTTGGCAGACCGCCAGCACATGGCCGCCCGGGCCGATCGCCTCGAGGAAGCGGATGAGGTGCTCGACATGGTCGTCGAAGCCGAAGCGCCCCGCCGCGAGCGGCACGTCGCGGGCATTGTGCCAGTCGGTGATGAAGACGTCATGGTCGGCGAGCAGGGTCTGCACCGTGTTGCGCAGGAGCGTGGCGAAATGGCCCGACAGCGGCGCCACCACCAGCACGCGCGGCTGGGCGACATCGACGTCCTTGGCAAAATGCAGCAGCGTGCCGAAAGGCGTGGCGAGCACCGGCACCTCGGTGACGGCGGCCTCGCGGTTGCCGACCCGCACGGTGCCGATGCGATAGTCGGGCCGCGCATGGGTGAGCCCGGCGCGGGCCATGAGCCTGCTGGCGGCGTCGAGATGGCCGAAGGTCCGCTCGGGATCCCAGCTCCGCCAGGGGTCGATCCCCCCCAGCGCCAGGCCGCCGACGGCGCGGACGGTTTCCAGGAGGTCCGCCTGTGCCTGATAAGCCCGGTACATCATGCTGGGACCGCCCCTCGGACCTGCCCGGCGGCGAGGTCTCCGTGCCGCCCTTCGCAACTGCGAAATGCTAGTGCAATCCATGCCGCGCTGCGAGATAATTCGTGCGGAAGCGCCGCACGGCGCGATCGGGGAGACGACGATGGCCGAGGCGGTGCTGACGATCTCCAGCCGGAACTATTCGTCCTGGTCGCTGCGGGGCTGGCTGCTCTGCCGCCTCGCCGGGCTCGCGATCGAGGAGAAGGTGCTGCCGGTCGACGACGCCTCCGCCCGGGCCGAGCTGCTGCTGCTCTCGCCCTCGGTGCTGGTGCCGCGCCTCTCTCACCAGGGCGCCGAGGTCTGGGACACGCTCGCCATCGCCGAATATCTCGCCGAGATCCGGCCCGAGGCGCCGCTGCTGCCGCGCGAGCGCATCGCCCGTGCCCATTGCCGCGCGGTGTGCGGCGAGATGCATTCGGGCTTCCACAACCTGCGCTCGGCCCTGCCGATGAACCTCAGGGCTCATTTTCCCGGCTTCAAGGTCTGGGCCGGGGCGCAGCCCGACATCGACCGGGTCTGCGCCATCTGGCGCGAATGCCTCGCCGCCCATGGCGGCCCGCACCTGTTCGGTCCGCTCTCAGTGGCCGACGCCATGTTCGCGCCGGTCGCCGCGCGCTTTCGCACCTACGACGTCAAGCTGGACCAAGCCTGCGCCGCCTATCGCGACACGGTGCTGGCCTGGCCGGCCATGGTCGAATGGATCGAGGCGGCCAGGGCCGAGCCGGACGACATCGACGAGCTCGACGTCGAGTTCTGAGGCGCCGCCGCCGGAGAACCGGCTCCGGGATCCCCGACGGCCAAGCCGTAAGATTCAAATCTTATCGCTGATTTGTGTCTTGACGACACAACCTCCCCCTCTACGGTACCGTCGACATCCCATCGACGAGCCGATCGAGGCATGATGACCGTCCCCGATCCTCCGGCCGCCCCGCGTTTCTCCGATTTCCGCCATGTCGCGCCGCTTCGGCAGTGTCAGGACCGAAAACCTATGCCGGTCCGGCTCGGCGCCGCACCGGGCGGCAGGACCCGTCGCCGCCGGCCGGGGCCGGAGGGAACCATCACGACGGACGGGTCGTTTCTCGGATGGGCTCCGACGGCCGATGAACGATCGGGCAATCGGAATGGGAGGTTGGCACCATGAAGACAATGCTTCGCGGCTGGACGGTGGCAGGGCTGGTGGCCCTGACGGGATGGACGGGGCTGGCGCCGGCGATGGCGCTGCCCGCCGCGCCGGTGCCGGCGCTCTCGGTCGACACGTCGCTGATCCAGGAAGCGGCGCAGCGCGACGTCATCCGCCGGCCGGCGGCGCGGCACGGCCACAGGCCCAGCTTCAACCGTCCCGGCCACAGACCCGGCTTCAACCGTCCCGGCCGGCCGGGCAAGCCGAGCATCCGCCCGCCGCGGCCCGGCTTGCCGGTTGTCCGGCCGCCGCGCCCGGGCCGGCCCGGCAACTGGCATCGTCCGCCGCACTACCGGCCCGGCTGGCAGCGGCCGAGCCGCTACTGGTGGCGTCCGGGCGGCGCCATCGCCGCCGGCGCCGCGCTCGGCTTCCTCGCCGCCGCCGCGGCGGCCTGGGCCGGCCCGCCGCCCGCGCCGAACTATTGCTGGTACTATACCGACCGCAGCCGCCGGCAGGGCTTCTGGGACGTGTGCCCGTAAGGCGATGGCGTAGCGAAACGGCCCGGCCGCGTGGTGCGGCCGGGCTCTCGCAGCGGTGCCGTCTCGCGTGGCCGCGGCGCAGCGCCAAGACGGCGGCGGAGCCAGCATAGGATCGGTTCCTTCGGGACCGGGCATGGGGGATGCCCGGAAGCACTTATCCAATCAATACGCGGACGGCAGCGAAATGGATGTTGGCCTGTTGATTGCAGGTCTATGCAGCGTCATGCTGCTGCCGGCAGTCGTATGTTGTTTAAGATTCATATACGGATATCGAATTAGAGCCGAAAATATTGAAATTGTCCTGTTTAATCGGCTTCCCGTCTACAGAATACCAATTGCCAGCATTGACACCATCTCCAAGGCATCATGGAGACAAATGGGAATCGGTGGACTTACGCTGAGATTGGGCAACCGCATTGCCAGGCACGGCCTACTAATTCGAAGAAAAAATGGATGGCTTCGATGCGTCATCATCACACCGGATGATAACGATGCGTTCATCAGAGAGTTTGATCTTATAAAGAAGCACGAAAACTCAAATGTATAGCATTTTATAATTTACGGTAAATTATAAACGAAAAATCTAGTCTCTCATCCCTCCGGCTGCATGCTCTCCAGCAGCGTCGGGATCAGCTCGGACACCGTCGGGTGGATCGGCACCGCCCAGCGCAGGGTCGGATAGGGCACGCGGGCGTTCATGGCATCGAGCAGGCCGTGGATGGCCTCGTCGCCGCTGGTGCCGAGGATGGCGGCGCCGAGGATCTGTTTCGTCTCGGCATCCGCGACGACGCTCATGAAGCCCTGCGTCTCGCCCTTTTCCACGGCGCGGCCGACCCGCGTCATCGGCCGGCGGCCGACCAGCAGCGGCCGGCCGCTGGCCCGCGCCTGCGCCAGCGTCATGCCGACGCGGCCGAGCGGCGGGTCGATATAGAGGGCATAGCCGGGGATGCGCTCGCTCACCCGGCAGTTCTCGCCGTCGAGGAGGTTGGCGGCGACGATCTCGAAATCGTTGTAGGCGGTGTGGGTGAAGGCGCCGCGGCCGTTGCAGTCGCCGAGGGCCCAGATGCCCGGCACCGAGGTGGCGAGGCCGTCGTCGACCTTGATCGTGCCGCGCTCGTCCACGGCGACGCCGGCATGCTCCAGGCCGAGATCGTCGGTGTTGGGGCGCCGGCCGACGGCCAGCAGCACGTCCGAGCCGATCACCTCCGGCGCGCCCTCGCTGCAGTCGAGGCCGACGGCGACGCCCTCGGCATGCGGGGCGAAGCGGATGCACTCGGCGCCGGTGCGCACGGCGATGCCCTCGCCCTCCAGGATCTCCCGGATCGCCTGCGACATGTCCTCGTCCTCGCGGCCGACGAGGCGCGGCCCCTTCTCGACCACCGTGACCTCGGCACCGAAACGCCGATGCATCTGCGCGAATTCAAGGCCGATATAGCTGCCGCCGACCACGACGAGATGCTTCGGCACCCGGTCGAGCGCCACCATCGAGGTGTTGGTGAGGAAGGGCACGCGGTCGACGCCCGGCATGGCGGGCACGAGGGCCCGGCCACCGACATTGAGGAAGATCCGCGGCGCGGTGAGCGTCTCCTCGCCGACGACGATGCGGTCCGGGCCGGTGAAGCGGGCATGGCCGGTGAGCACGGTGCAGCGGTCCATGCCGCGCAGCCATTTTTCCACGTTGGTGCGGGAATTGCGCGAGACGGTCGCGGCGCGCTCGTGCACCCTGGCCATGTCGATGCGCACCGGGCCACCCAGCATCACGCCGTAGTCGGCGCTGCGGCGGGCGAGATGGGCGGCATAGGCGCTGGCGACCAGGGTCTTGGTCGGCATGCAGCCGGTGTTGACGCAGGTGCCGCCGAACAGCTTGCGCTCGATGATCGCCACCGTCATGCCGGCGCCGGTCAACCGGCCGGCGAGCGAGGGCCCGGCCTGGCCGGCGCCGACGATGATGGCGTCGAAGCGCCGGGTCATCGCAGGGCCGCCAGGAGGGCAAGGAGGGCGAGGGCGGCGAGGATCGCCACCGCATCCTCGATCAGCGCCGCCGGCATGTCCTTGCCGAAGGCGGCGGCGAGCCGCGCGCGGGCCGCCGCGCCGCCGAGCGTGCCGATCACCGCGCCGACGATGCCGGCCACGGCCCCGAGCACCAGGAAGCCGCCGGCCGCGCCGAACACGGCGCCGGAGACCGCGCCCGCGACGATGCGGGCACCGAACTGAACAGGCACCTTTCGGCTGGGGGTGGAAGGCAGCTGGTCGGTGACCAGCTCGGCCAGCGCCGCTGGGGTCAGGACCCACGGCGTCCAGGCATAGCCGAGAAAGGCGAGCCAGGTGCCGCCGAGGTCGACCAGGCCGAGATGCGCGGCCCAGCTCACGGCAGCCGGCGCCGTCATCGTGCGCAGGCCGGCGACGATGCCGATCAGCAAGGCGAAAAGGATCGTCATGCCGCCCCCGAGGGCCGGACTTCAGCCGGCTGTGCCCAGCATCGCGCGAATCCGCCGCGGAGTCGAATACCGAGAAGGCTCCGGCCGCCGTCGTCATCGCCCGCGATACGGGAACGCCGGCATCGCGAGATGCCGGCGCTCGTCGAAGCGGCGAAGGCGAGCCGCGTCACATCGCCGGATGCCGGCGATGCTTCTTCCAGTGATGCACCGGCGCCGTCTTCGGATGGAAGTTCGAAGGCCCGCCGTCGGTCGGCTTGTTGAGCGTCCGCTCGCTGCGCACCACGTCGCCGATCGGCTTCGGCAACCCGCCGCCCCGCCTGCCGTGCACGACATGACGGCGATGGTGGCGGTGCTTGATCTTGTGATGGGTTGTGGTGCTGGCGGCGAACGTCCAGTGCTGGCCAGCGCTCGCGGGTGCGGCGATGCCGGGGCCTGCCGAGATCAGCCACGCTGAGCTGAGGAGTAGCGCGAAGGCTGCGGAACGGATCATCGTCGGTGTCCTCCAGGGGGATCTGCGTGCCCATTAACGCTTGGGCAGCCCTACTGTTCCATGGCCGGAACGAATTCCGCCGAAGCGGCGTCAGGAGCCGCGCGCGGCCATCTCGACGAAGCGGCGCACCACGGGCAGCGGATCGTCGCGCCGCCAGACCAGGCCGGTCTCGACCTCGGGCACCGGGCCCTCGAGGGCGAGATAGCGCACGCCGGTGCGCGCCAGGTTGCGGAGCGAGCGGGGGACGAGCGCCATGCCCATGCCGGCCGAGACCAGGCTGATGATGGTCTGCATCTGGATCGCTTCCTGGCCGATGCGCGGGACGGCGCCCCGGGCGGCGTAGCAGCCGGTGATCAGGTCGTGGAAGGCCGGCGCGCTCGGGCGCGGGAACAGGATGAGGGGCTCGTGCGCGACCTCGGCGAGGCGCAACCCCGCCGGATCGGGGGCGAGGCGCCCGGTTGCGATCCAGGCCTCGGGCACGGCCGCGACGAGCGGCTCGCGCAGGAGGGGGAGATAGGCGAGCGAGGCGTGCAGGCTCGCCTGCGGCGGCGGGATGATCAGGCCGGCATCGAGCCCGCCGTCCAGCAGGGCCGCGACCTGGACGTCGCTCGTCGCCTCCTTCAGCGACAGCTCGACCTCAGGAAACGCGGCCTTGTACCGGCCGACCAGGTCCGGCAGCACGCTGTAGTCGGCCGTGCTGACGAAGGCGAGCCGCAGCGTGCCGGCCTCGCCGCGGGCGAGGCGGGCCGCGATGCCGGGCAGCGCCGCCGCATCGTCGAGCAGCCGGCGGACATGGGGCAGCCATTGCGCCCCCACCGGCGTCAGCGCCACGCTGCGCTTGCTGCGGGCGAACAGCCGCACGCCGAGCTCCCGCTCGAGCGCCTGGATGCTCTGGCTGAGCGGCGGCTGGGTCATGCCCAGCCGGTCGGCGGCCCGGCCGAAATGCAGATCCTCCGCCACCGCGACGAAATGGCGAAACCGGCGCAGATCGAGCACGTCATCATATCTCCAGCGAATGAATGGCCCTGGAATTATATATTTCACCGCGATTTCGAAAAGCTCTAACCTCGACGGAGATCGCCGCCGAGGAGCCGCCATGTCGCCGAACCAACGCTCGAAGCACATCACCGAGGGCATCGCCCGCTCGCCCAACCGGGCGATGTACTATGCGCTCGGCTACGAGAAGGCCGATTTCGACAAGCCGATGATCGGCATCGCCAACGGCCATTCCACCATCACGCCCTGCAATGCCGGCCTGCAGCCGCTGGCCGAGGCAGCGGTCGCCGCGGTGAAGGCGGCCGGCGGCAACCCGCAGCTCTTCGGCACGCCGACCATCTCCGACGGCATGGCCATGGGCACGGAGGGCATGAAATATTCGCTGATCTCGCGCGAGGTGATCGCCGACGCCATCGAGACCTGCGTCCAGGGCCAGTGGATGGACGGCGTGCTGGTGATCGGCGGCTGCGACAAGAACATGCCCGGCGGCATGATGGCGATCGCGCGCACCAACGTGCCCGCCATCTATGTCTATGGCGGCACGATCAAGCCCGGCCGCTGGAAGGGGCAGGACCTCTCGATCGTCTCGCCCTTCGAGGCGGTCGGCGCGTTCATGGCCGGACGGATGAGCGCGGAGGATTTCGAGGGCATCGAGCGCAATGCCTGCCCGGGCACGGGCTCGTGCGGCGGCATGTACACCGCCAACACCATGAGCTCCTCCTTCGAGGCGTTGGGCATGTCGCTGCTCTCCTCCTCGACCATGGCCAATCCCGACGCGGAGACGGTGGACAGCGCCGCCGCCTCGGCCCGCGTGCTGGTCGAGGCGGTGCGCCGCGGCATCCGCCCGCGCGAGATCATCACCCGCCGCTCGATCGAGAACGCGGTGGCGCTGATCATGGCCACCGGCGGCTCGACCAACGCCGTGCTGCACTATCTCGCCATCGCCCATTCCGCCGAGGTCGAGTGGAGCCTCGACGACTTCGAGCGCATGCGCCGCAAGGTGCCCGTGATCTGCGATCTCAGGCCCTCCGGGCGCTACATGGCGGTCGACCTGCACCGGGCCGGCGGCATTCCCCAGGTCCTCAAGATCCTGCTCGCCGCCGGCCTGATCCACGGCGACTGCCCGACCATCACCGGCCGCACGCTGGGCGAGGAGCTCGCCGACGTCCCGGAGGCGCCGCCGGCCGGCCAGGAGGTGATCCGGCCGATCGACCGGGCGCTCTATCGCGAGGGGCACCTCGCCGTGCTGCGCGGCAATCTGGCGACTGGCGGCGCCGTCGCCAAGATCACCGGCCTCAAGAACCCGGTGATCACCGGCCCGGCGCGGGTGTTCGACGACGAGGCCTCGGCCATGGACGCGATCCTGTCGGACCGGATCCGGCCGGGCGACGTCCTGGTGCTGCGCTATCTCGGGCCGCGCGGCGGGCCGGGCATGCCGGAAATGCTGGCCCCGACCTCGGCCATCATCGGCCGCGGCCTGGGCGAGAGCGTCGCGCTTATCACCGACGGGCGCTTCTCCGGCGGCACCTGGGGCATGGTGGTCGGCCACGTCACGCCGGAAGCCCATGCGGGCGGCACCATCGCGCTGGTCGCCGAGGGCGACCGGGTCACCATCGACGCCCACCGCCAGCTCCTGCAGCTGGAGGTGGACGAGGCGGAGATCGAGCGCCGGCGGCAGGCCTGGCGCCCGCCCGCCCCGCGCTACGAACGCGGCGTGCTGGCCAAGTTCGCGCGCCTCGCCCGCCCGGCGAGCGAGGGCGCGGTGACGGACTGAGCGGGCTCAGCCCGGGATATGGGCCAGCAGGAGCTCGTTGACCCGGCTCGCCTTCTCCATCTGCACCATGTGGCCGGCGCCCTCGACGATCTCGACCTTGGCGCCGGTCCCGAGCGCCCTGGCATGCGCGGCGGGAATGATGCGGTCGGCCGCGCCCCAGACCACCAGCACCGGCGGCAGGCCGGCGGCCCCGGCACCCGGACGCTCCGCCTGCCGGCCGCCCGGGAAGAGCCCGGCGGCGAGGGCGGCGAGCGCCGTGTCCACCCCGTCGAGGCGCTTGTATTTCAGGACGTCGTCGACGAGCTGGCGGCTGACCAGGCCGGGATCCTGGAACAGCTTCTCCAGCACCGGCTTGAGCTCGCGCCGGCCCTGCGCGGATACGAAGCCGGCTATATAATCACCATCGATCTCCGGCCCCAGGCCGGCGGAGGCGATCAGCGACAGGGACTTCACCCGTTGCGGCGCGTCGAGGGCGGTGCGCAGCGCGACCGCCCCGCCCATGGAATGGCCGACGAGATGGGCAGCGTCGATGCCGAGCGCCTCCATGAAGCCGAGCAGCGCCCGGGAGAGACCGGCGAGCGTCGGCTCCTTCACCGCCTTGTCCGACTGGCCGTGACCGGGCAGGTCGAGGGCGTGGACGCTCGCCCGCGCCGCCAGGGCATCGATGTTGAACAGCCAGTTGTCGAGGTCGCCGCCGAAGCCGTGCACCAGGATGACGGCCTCGCTCCCCTCCCCGCGCCGCGCGTAGCGCAGCTGGCCCTCCGGCGTGTCGATGAACGCGTATTGCGGGGCCGCCTCGGCCGCCTCGTCCTCGTCGCCGGCGGGCACGACATAGCCGGCGACGAAGGCGTCGATCTCGGCCTCCGGCACGTCCTCGTCGGCGAGCACGCCGAGCAGCGCCTTGACGGGATAGACGGCGTCGGGCTCGCCGACGACACGCCTCAGCGTGCCGGCATCGCCGGCCTCGACCACGCCGGCGATCTTGTCGGTCTCGACCTCGAGGATCTCGTCGCCGACGGCGACCTTCGCGCCGGCGGGCTTGAGCCAGCCGGTGACCTTGCCCTCCGACATCGACAGCCCCCATTTGGGCATGACGATCGGCTTGATCCGTTCGGTGATCATCGTGGTTCCCCTCAGGCGGCGCGGGCACGGGCGCAGATCCGCCCGGCCGCGGCGGCGATGGCGTCGGCCGAGGGCACGTAGATGTCCTCCAGCACCGGCGAGAACGGCACCGGCGTGTGCGGCGCCGTCACCATCTGCGGCGCCGCCTTCAGCGCGCCGAAGGCGTGCTGGGCCACGTAGGCGGCGACGTCGCAGGCGATCGAGCAGCGCGGATTGGCCTCGTCGACCACGACCAGGCGGCCGGTCGCCTCGACGCTCTCGATCACGGTGTCCCAGTCGATCGGCGACAGGGTCCGAAGATCGATCACCTCCGCCTCGATGCCCTCGCGCGCCAGCCTGGCCGCCGCCTCGAGCGCGCGGTGCACGGTGAGGCCATAGCTGACGATGGTGACGTCGCGGCCCTCGCGCACCACGTTGGCCTCGCCCAGCGGGATGGCATAGGACTCGGCCGGCACGTCGGCCTCGTGGCCGTAGAGGTTCTTGTGCTCGCAGAAGATCACGGGATCATCGTCCCGGATCGACTGGATCAGCAGGCCCTTGGCGTCATAGGCGTTGGAGGGGCAGACCACCTTCAGGCCCGGCACGTGGGTGAAGATCGGCGTCAGCATCTGCGAGTGCTGGGCGGCGGCGCGAAAGCCGGCACCGACCATGGCGCGGATCACCACCGGCGTCCGGGCCTTGCCGCCGAACATGTACTTGAACTTCGCCGCCTGGTTCAGGATCTGGTCGAAGCACACGCCCATGAAATCGAGGAACATCAGCTCGGCCACCGGGCGCATGCCGCAGGCGGCCGCGCCGATGGCGGCCCCGATATAGGCCGATTCCGACAGCGGCGTGTCGAGCAGCCGGCCGGGATGCTTGGCGTCGAGCCCCTTGGTGACGCCGAGCACGCCGCCCCAGGCGTCTATCTCGCCGGGCGCGCCGGCGCCGCCGACGATGTCCTCGCCGAGCAGGATGACGCTGGGGTCGCGGCGCATCTCGAGGTCGAGCGCCTCGTTGATCGCCTGTTTCACGCTGATCTTGCGGGCCATGGTCCGTCCTCCGGATCGGGTTTGGTCAATAGGACGCGTAGACGTCGGTGAGGAGCTCGGCGGGCAGCGGCAGCGGCGCCCCCTTGGCCGCGGCGACGGCGTCGTCGATCAGCGCCGCGACCTCGCGGTCGACCAGGGCGAGGTCGGCGGCGGCGAGGACGCCGGCATCGGTGACGCGGGCGGCGAACAGCTTGAGGCAGTCGCGGGTCTCGCGGTTGCGCTCGTTCTCGCCCTTGGCCTTGTAGGTCTGGGCATCGCCCTCGAAATGGCCGAAGAAGCGGATCATCTTGCATTCGAGCAGCGCCGGGCCGCCGCCCTCGCGGGCCCGCCGGATGATCTCGCCGGCCGCCTCGTGCACGGCGAAGAAATCGGTGCCGTCGACGGTCACGCCCGGCACGCCGAAGCCGGAGGCGCGGTCGACATAGGAATCGACCGCGGTGGCATAGTCGACCGAGGTGGACTCGGCGTAGCCATTGTTCTCCACCACGAAGATGACCGGCAGGTTCCAAACCGCGGCGAGGTTCATGCTCTCCAGCACCGTGCCCTGGTTGGAGGCGCCGTCGCCGAAGAAGGTGACGCCGACGCCACCGTCGCCGCGGAACTTCGCCGCCAGGGCGGCGCCGCAGATCAGCGGCGCCCCGGCGCCGAGGATGCCGTTGGCGCCCATCATGCCCTTGGCGAGATCGGCGATGTGCATCGAGCCGCCCTTGCCGCGGCAGGCGCCCGAGCTCTTGCCGTAGATCTCAGCCATCATCTCGGCGACGTCGACGCCCTTGGCGATGCAATGGCCGTGGCCGCGATGGGTGGAGGCGATGCGGTCGACATCGGTGAGGTGCGTCATGATGCCGGCGGCGCAGGCCTCCTCGCCGGCATAGAGGTGGACGAAGCCGGGAATGTCGCCCTTGGCGAACTCGACATGCAGCCGCTCCTCGAAATCGCGGATGGTCCGCATGGTGCGATAGGCCTGGAGCAGCTCCGCCCTCGACAGCGGGAAGGGGTTGTTGGACATGACGTTTCCTCCTCTTTTCAGGTTGCGGCGAAATGGCGGGCGCCCGTGCGCATCAGCCCGCGGGTCGAGGCGAAGCGCATCACGGCAGCAACGTCGACGGTGCGGAACGCGCGGTCCTGCAAGGTCACGGCGACGGCGCGCCGGGCGTCGAAGGCGAGCTCGCGCTCGCCGTCGAGGGCGATGGCGCCGGCGGGCAGGCTGGGCGAGAACGGCACGCCGGCCGGCATGCGCCGCCAGTCCTCGATGCCGACCGCCTCGACCAGCCCCGGCCCGATCGGCGCGCGCAGCACGGTGGGCGCGGCATGGGCGGGGCCGAGCTGCACCATCATGCCGCCCGGCTCGTCGCGGGCGACGGGCTCGATCAGCCCGGCGATCGCCGACATGCCGATCACCTCGGGGTCGGCGAAGGTGACGAAGAGCTCGCGGAAGCTGTCGGCGCGCCACAGCGCCCGCGCCCCGACGGTGCGGTCGGTGACGACGGCGACGTCGACCAGGGCGATCTGCGGCGCCTCGCCCTCCACGGCGACCTCGAGCGTCTTGTTGAGGGCGAAGGCGATCGACGCCGGCACGGCGCCGCAGACGGCGAGCGCCGTCGCCAGGGCGGTGACGGTCGGCTCGCGCGGCTCGGGAAAGGCATTGTTGGTGCCGGTGGAGATGCCGGCGATCGGCACCCGCCCGCAGGCGCCGACCACGGCCCGGTGCGTGCCGTCGCCGCCGAGCACGATGATGGCGGCGACGCCGGCGGCCGCCATGGCGCGGGCGGCGCGGCTGGTGTCCTCCACCGTTGAGGTCACCGGCATGTCGAGGAAGACGAGCTCGGGGAAGCGCGCCTCACCGCAGGCGCGCGAGCGCTCGATGCCGCGCACGACATGGCCGCGGATGCCGCCGGTCTCCGGCATCATCACCACCCGGCCGACGCCGCCCGCCGCGAGCGCGGCCAGCGCCCGCAGCACGATGCCGGCGCGGTCGGCGATCTGCAGGCTGCCGGCATGGGTCACCACCCGGCGGATGTCGCGGGCCGAGACCGGATTGGCGATGATGCCGACCAGAGGCGACATCGGCTTCCTTCCCTGAGGCGCGTCGGCGCGGGACGTTTCCCGTCGACGGCATCAGAGCAAGGGCGGTGCCAACGATCGACCTCTGATCAAATAATTGATTTACCTTGTGAATTTCTGGCACACGTCTCGGCGCGGTGCGGCGCTCCCCGCCGCACCTGCGGCGGCGGCTGCAACAGGTGCGGCGCGGTGGGGCGCCGCTCATCGAAGTCGGCAATGTCGCGCGGCGCTCTTTCGTCGATCCGTGGTGGTCGCGTGGATGGGCGGATCAAGTCCGCCCATGACGGTCGCGAATGGGAAATGCGATAGCGTGAGTTCTTGCGAGCGCGCTCACCGA
Organism: Labrys wisconsinensis; assembly: GCF_030814995.1. GTDB lineage: Bacteria > Pseudomonadota > Alphaproteobacteria > Rhizobiales > Labraceae > Labrys > Labrys wisconsinensis. Next base: position 78,165 of record NZ_JAUSVX010000016.1, read on the forward strand.
TGACGGTTGGACGTCGGGTCGTCGCCCTCTCACAGGAACCTCACCGTCATGGGCGGACTTGATCCGCCCATCCACGCGAACGCGACGCGTGTCGATCGTCGCACCGGCAGCCGTAGGGCTCCATGGGCCGCTGCAAGCAGGCGCCGATCCGCCGACACGGCACGCCGTCACGATCCATGCGCCTCCCGCCTCAATCCCTTCGGTGCGGCGGCACGATGCCGAGGCGGCGCATGCGGCGGTGCACCGTGGTGCGGTCGATGCCGAGGTCGCGGGCGGCGGCGGAGACGTTCCAGTGGCGGGCGCGGAGCGCCGCTTCGAGCGCCTCGGCCGGATGGGCGGGCGCGCTGTCGCCCGTCGTCGGGACGGCCGCTGCGAAGCTCGGCCAGCCGTCGCCATGGGCGGCGCGGCGAACGGCGTCCGGCAGGTCCTCCAGCCCGATCATGCCCCGGCCCGCCACGGCGCGGGCATAGTCGAGCGCGTTGATCAGCTCGCGGATATTGCCGGGCCAGGGATAGGCGCGCAGGGCGTTCAGCGCCGCCGGCGACAGGCTGTCGCCGAGCTCGGCATCCCAGCCGTCGCGTGCCAGGAGCTCGCCGATCAGCCAATCGAGGTCGGCGCGCCGACGCAGGGCCGGCAGGTTGAGCACGGCGGCGTTGAGGCGGAAATAGAGGTCCTCGCGGAAGCGGCCGGCCTTGACCGCCTCGACCAGGTCGCGATGGGTGGCGGCGATGACGCGGATGTCGACCGCGATGGGCCGGGTGCGGCCGACCGGCGTCACCTCCCGCTCGGCCAGCACGCGCAGGAGCCGCGTCTGCGAGGCGAGCGGCATGTCGCCGATCTCGTCGAGGAACAGGGTGCCGCCGTCGGCCTCGATGATCAGGCCCTTGCGGCCCTTGCCGCTGGCGCCGGTGAAGGACCCGGCCTCGTAGCCGAACAGCTCGGCCTCGATCAGCGTCTCCGGCAGCGCCGCGCAGTTGACGGCGACGAAGGGCCGGCCGGCCCGGGCGCTGGCGGCGTGCAGCGCCTTGGCCAGGTGCTCCTTGCCGGTGCCGGTCTCGCCGTGGATCAGGAGGCTCATGCGCGTGTCCACCAGCTTGGCGGCGCGGGTGACGACGTCCCGCATCAGCGCATCGCCCCGGAACAGGGCCTGCAGGGGCTTCGGCAGCACCGGGGCCGTGGCCGCGGCCGGCGTCGGGGCTGGCGCGGGCGGCGGCAGGCTCTGGGCGAAGAAGAGGACGCCGCCGGCAAGGAGGCGCACGGTGCGCTGCGCGGTGGGGCGCGAGCGCACGAAGCGCGGCAGGTCGTCGACGCCGAAATCGAAGAGCTCGCCCACCGGCCGGCCGAGCAGCGGCGCCCCGCCCGGCCGCTCGTGCTCCACGAGGAGCCGCGCCCGGTTGTTGAAGCCGATGATGCGGCCGGCGGCGTCGAGGGCGAGCACGAGGTCGGGGTCGATATCGGCGAACTCGAAGGAGGCCGAGAGCTTCAGGATCCACTGGTTGCGGAAGCGGTTCAGCAGGTTGGCGATCTCGATCTTGTGGGCGAAGGCCTTGACCAGCTGCAGGGCCAGGAACTGGCTCTCCTTGGGCTCGGGCGAGCGCAGGGCCGAGATGTCGAGCACCGCCGCGAGCGCGCCGCCGGGATCGAACACCGGCGCGGCCGTGCAGGTGAGCGGGATATGGGTCGCGTCGAAATGGTCGGTCTGGTGCACGATCAGGGGCTCGCCGGTGGCGATGCAGGTGCCGACCGCGCAGGTGCCGGCATGGCGCTCGTTCCAGTCGGCGCCGAGATAGAGGCCGGCGCGCATCAGGTTGTTGTCGAAGGTCGGGTCGCCGATGAAGTCGACGGTGACGCCCTTGGCGTCGGTGAGCAGCAGGACATAGCCCAGGCCCGCCACCTGCCGGTACAGCGTCTCCACCCCGTAGCGGGCGGTGTGGAGGAACTCGTCCATGGCATCCTGGTGCTCGCGCAGCAGGCCGTGCGTGACGATGCAGGGATCGCGCAGCGCCACCGGGTCGAGCTTGTGCTCGCCGACGCAGCGCAGCCAGGACTGCCGGATGACGGCATCGCGCCGGCTCGCCTGACCGGCGGCCGCGCGCACGAGCTCGTCGATATGCGCCGCCTGCTCCTGCCTCACGACGATCCTCCCAGACCGTGCTTTTGCCGCAAATGTCGCGCCGATCGGCCGGCATGGCAAGTTTCGTCGGGGCGGGCACGGCGCGGGGCCAGATCAGGAGAGCCCCGTCGCATGGGCGGGGGCGCGTTCGAGCGCATTCCGGACTCGAACGTGATCGCGGCCCGATACTCGCCGGCGCGGATCGGCGCTTCAGGCCTTGTCCCACGGATTGAGCACGGTGACGCCGGTCGGCCCGAAATCAAGCGTGTTGCGGGTCGCCACGGTCATGCCGTGGACGAGGGCCGTCGCCGCGATCAGGGCATCCCGTTCGGCGCGCGGATCGGGAACATGGAGACGGGCGCAACGCTTGGCGACGGGCGTGTCGACAGGCAGCACGCGGCCGTCGAAGTCCGGCAGGACATAGGTATCCAGCCAGGCGCGCAGGATCGCGCCCTGGGCGGCATCGCGGCGCTCCATCTGGAGCACGCCAGCCTCGAGCTCCATGACGGTGATCACGGATAGATAGAGATCGGCGATATCGACGCTGCCGGCCCATCTGGCGACATTGGCGTCAGCCTCGCCGGCGCGGAGCTTGCGCAATTCGGATACGACGTTCGTGTCGAGAAGAATCATCAGGACAGGTCAGCCGGCCGGCTGACGATGACGGTGCGCGGCGGATCGAACTCGACATCCTCGACGCCCGGCGGCATGCCGAAGACATCGGCAACAGTGCGGCCCGTGTGCGTCAGACGCCGATACTCCTCGATGCTGAGCAGGACATGAGCCGGCTTGCCACGATCGGTGATGAAGACCGGACCATCCCTGGTGGCCTTCTTGGCGCGATTGGTATCCTGATTGAACTCTCGGCTGGAAAGAGTGGTGACGGCCATGTCGCTTTCCATCATGACGGCCAATGAATGTATAAATGTTGCTACATTCTATGCGATCTGGCAAGAGACCCGCACGATATGCCCCCCGGACTGCCTGACGGGAGTTCCGTCTGCGGGCAGGATGGCTTTGCGGCGGGCGCTCCCCTACTCCACCGTCGAGAGCTGGATCGTCCTCGACAGCAGCCGCGTGCGATCCGCCGCCGGGCCGACCAGGATCTCGATCTCTCCGGGCTCGAAGATCGGCTCGAGGTCGAGGCCGAGGAAGCGCAGGTCCGTGGCCGGCAGGCTGAGATGCACCGTGCCGCGGGCACCGGGCTCGAGGGCGATCTTGTCGAAGCCCTTCAGCTCCATCAGCGGACGCGCCACGCTCGCCACCGTGTCGTGCGTGAACAGGAACACGGTCTCCTCCGCCGCCATGGTGCCTTCGTTGGCGATGTCGACGCTGATCGCCAGCGTGTCCTGCTCCGTGGCCACGGCCGGCGTCACGGTGAGGTTCGACAGGGTGAAGCGGCCATAGGTCAGGCCGTGGCCGAAGGGGAAGAGCGGCGTGTTGGCGACGTCGAGATATTTGCTGGTGTAGTGGTCCTTGGCGTCGAAGGGCCGGCCGGTCGGCCGCTCGGCGTAGAAGATCGGGATCTGGCCGACCGCCCGGGGCCAGGAGACCGGCGTGCGGCCGCTCGGCGAGCGCGCGCCGGTGACGATGTCGGCGACGGCATTGCCGGCCTCGGCGCCGGGGAACCAGGCCGCCAGCAGCGCATGGGCGCGGTCGGCGAGCTCGGGCACGACCAGCGGCCGGCCGGAGAACAGCACGACGCTGACCCGCTTGCCGAGCCGGGCGGCCCGATCGAACACGGCCTCGGCCAGGGCGCGCTGGCGACCGGGCAGCACCGGATCGGCCCGGCTCGCCGCCTCGCCGCTCATGACCGCCGCCTCGCCCAGGCAGAGCAGGATGGCGTCGGCCTGGTCGCACAGGTCGAGGGCGGCGGGAATGCCGCTCTCGTCGGACGTGTCGATGGCGACGCCCGGGGCGTGCAGGATCGTCGCATCCGGCAGCGCGCCGCGCAGGCCCGCCAGCACGCTCACCTGGTCGCCGGGCTCGGCAATGCCCCCCCACGGCCCGCGCATCTCCGGGCCGGCATCGGCCAGCGGGCCGATCAGGGCGATGCGCCTGGCGTCCGCGGGGATGGGCAGCGCCTCCCCCTCGTTCTTCATCAGGACGAGGGAGCGCGCGCCGACGACGCGGGCGATGCGGCGCCGGTTGATCAGGGTGGCGGCGTCCTCCGGCTGCATGCCGCGGTGGTAGGGGTCGTCGAACAGGCCGAGCCGCTCCTTGAGGGTGAGCACGCGCGCCACCGCCTCGTCGATCTCGGCCATCGTCACCAGGCGGCGCTCCAGCGCCACCGGCAGGCCGCGGCGATAGGCGTCGGCCATCATGTCGATGTCGACGCCGGCCCGCAGCGCCAGGGCCGCCGCCTCGGCGAGGTCGGCCGCGACGCCGTGATGGATCAGCTCGGCGACGGCGTTGTAGTCGCTGACGACGACACCGTCGAAGCCGAGCCGCTGGCGCAGCCAGCCGCGCAGCAGCGACGCGTTGGCGGTCATCGGCACGCCGCCGAAGTCGGTGAAGGCCGGCATCACCGCCGCCACGCCGGCGCGGATCGCCGCCTCGAACGGGGGCAGGTGCACCTCGCGCAGCGTGCGCTCGGAAATGTCGACCGAGGCATATTCGCGTCCCGCCGTCACCGGGGCGTAGGCGCAATAGTGCTTGGCGACGGCGGCGAGCGCGTCGACGGCGGCGAGGTCCGGGCCCTGGAAGCCGCGGACCTTGGCATCGGCCATCAGCGCGCCGACCCAGGGGTCCTCGCCCGGCCCTTCGACGATGCGGCCCCAGCGCGGATCGCGCGCAATGTCCAGCATCGGGGCGAAGGTCATGGCGAGCCCGTCGGCGGCGGCCTCGCGCGCCGCCTCGCGGGCGGTCAGCTCCCAGGCGCGCGGGTCGAACAGCGCGGCCTCGCCGAGCGGCACCGGGAAGGCGGTGCGGTGGCCGTGGATGACGTCGAAGCCGATCATCAGCGGGATGCGCAGGCGCGATTCCTCCACGGCCAGGCGCTGCATCTCGCGGACATGCCCCGGCCCGTACAGGTTGAGCAGGTTGCCGATGGTGCCTGCCTTGATCGCCTCGGTGGAATCGCCGGCGATCACCGGACCGGTCACCGCGTAGCTGCTGGCGGTCATGGTGAGCTGGCCGAGCTTCTCCGGCAGCGTCATCGCGTCGATCAGCGACTGCACGCGACTCATCGCATCCTCCTTGGCTCGCCCGCCGCAGCATAAGGCCGCGCCCTGGCTATGCCGAGCGCCGGCCGATGGCAAGGCCGCAAGGGAACAGGGCGGCGGCAAATCCCCAAGACGGCGCTCTTGCGCAAAATCTCCGGCCGGGATTTGGCCAGAGCATGCGAGAAGGCCGTAGAGTGCGTCCGTGCCGCCGCCGGCGCCAACACGACAGGGCAGGATCATGACCGGATCGGGAGAAATCGCCAGCGCCGCCTCCGAGATCGAGGAAGCCGCCCATGCCGGGCTGGTGCCGCAGCTGCGCATGATGTTCGAAGCGCTATGGGCCTCGCCGGTGCGCAACAGGCTGTTCGCCCTGGCCGCCGGCCTGTTCCTGGTCATCGGCGCCACCGCCTATGGCCAGATCCAGCTCAACAGCTGGAACCAGCCCTTCTACGATGCGCTGTCGCGCCGCGACCTGCCGGCGTTCTTCAACCAGCTCGGCGTGTTCGGCCTGATCGCCGGCGTGCTGCTGGTGCTCAACGTGGCGCAGCGCTGGCTCAACGAGATGACCAAGCTGAGGCTGCGCCAGGGCCTGGTGCACGACCTGGTCAAGGAGTGGATGGTGCCGCGCCGGGCCTTTCGCCTCGCCAATGCCGGACCGATCGGCGTCAACCCGGATCAGCGCCTGCACGAGGACGCGCGCCACCTCACCGAGCTCTCCACCGATCTCGGGGTCGGCCTGCTGCAGGCCTCGATCCTGCTGCTGACCTTCATCGGCGTGCTGTGGGAGCTCTCCAGCGGCTTCGCCTTCCACATCGGCGGCCGCGATCTCACCATCCCCGGCTACATGGTCTGGGCGGCGATCGTCTATGCCGGCTCGGCTTCGCTGCTGAGCTACTGGATCGGCCGGCGCCTGATCGACCAGAACTCCGACCGCTACGCCCGCGAGGCGGACCTGCGCTTCTCGCTGATGCGGGTCAACGAGCATATCGACGCCGTCTCCCTCGCCGGAGGCGAGGCGGATGAAGCCCGGCGCATCGGCGTCGACCTCGACGCGGTGCTGGCGGCGACGCGGCGTCTCGTCAGCGGCCTCACCCGCCTCACCTGGGTCACGGCCGGCTATGGCTGGTTCTCGCTGGTGGCACCGATCCTGGTGGCGGCGCCGGTCTATTTCGCCGGCAACCTGTCCTTCGGCGGCCTGATGGTGGCGGTCGGCGCCTTCAACCAGGTGCAGTCGTCGCTGCGCTGGTTCGTCGACAATTTCAGCACCATCGCCGACTGGCGGGCGACGCTGCTGCGCGTCGCCAGCTTCCGCCGCGCCGTCATGACCACCGACGTGCTGCACACGGTGGAGAGCCGCATCGAGGCGGTCGATGGGCCGCCCGGCGCCTTCACCGTCGAGGACCTGGAGATCGCCTCTCCGGCCGGCTGCACCATGCTCAAGGAGCCGAAGGTGGAGGTGAAGGCCGGCGAGCGCGTGCTGATCGTCGGCGAGTCCGGCACCGGCAAGACGCTGCTGTTCCGGGCCCTCGCCGGCCTGTGGCCCTGGGGCGCCGGGCGCATCGGCCGCCCCACGGGCGGGGAGATCCACTACATGCCGCGCACGCCCTACCTGCCGCCGGGCACGCTTCGCGAGGTCATGGCCTATCCCCTGAAGGTCGACAGCTTCAAGCCCGACGCCTTCACCGCAGCCCTCGCCCGCCTCGGCCTCGAGCGCCTGACGCCCATGCTCGAGACCGCCAAGCGCTGGGACCGCGACCTCAGCGAGGACGACCAGCAGTCCCTCGCCTTCGCCCGGGTGGTGCTGCACCGGCCGGCGTGGCTGCTCATCGACGAGGTGCTGGACTCCCTGGAGGACGAGACGCATGGACGGGTGCTCGACGTCTTCGCCGGGGATCTCGCCCATGCCGGCGTCATCCATATCGGCCGCGCCGAGGCGCACGACCACCTGTTCCAGCGCGTGCTGCATCTCGTCAAGGAACCCGACAAGCGCCGCCTCTCCCGGCGCAGGCACGCCCACGAGACGCACCGACGCCGGCTGTCGGTGGCGTGAGGGGACCGTTGGCGACGGACCTGGTGCGATCGGACGAGACGCTGCCGCTACCAGCCTACGCTCGACGCCGGGGCCTTCCCTCCCCCTTGTGGGGAGGGATAAAGGGTGGGGGTCGTCGGCGTTGAACTCGACGCGTCGGGACGATCGAGGGCGATCCCCGTCCTGATGGCCCCCCCCTGGCCCCTCCTCGTCGATCTCGGGGGTTCCCGAGATCGACCACTCGGCAAGGCAAGTCGGAAAAATCCGACTTGCTCGGGGGAGGGGAAAAGCCCGCGTTCGAAACATCAGAGAGCCCCCATGGACCCCCTCTCCCCCTGGATCGACCGGCAATACCGCCACGCCGCGGCGGCGATGCTGCGCAGCATTTCCCCTGTCGGCATCGTCAAGGCACGGCCGGGCTTCGGCCAGACCGTCGTGCCGAAGCGCGGGGCGATCGTCGCCTCGCCGGTGCTCGGCGACTGGAAGCCGGAGCCCGACTATTTCTTCCACTGGTACCGGGATTCCGCCGTGGTGATCGACGCCCTGCGGCTGCTGCACGCCGACGGCACGCTCGGGCCGGAGGCGCTCGGCCATCTCGGCGACTTCGTGCGCTTCAGCCTGTCGCTGCAGCAGCTCGACGGCCGCGCCCTGGCGCGCGACCCGGCCTGGCGGGCGGCCGTCGCCCCGGACTTCATCCAGTACCTGCGCAGCGATGCCGAGCTCGCCGCAGTCCATGGCGAGGAGGTGGTGGCCGAGACGCGCGTCAACCCGGACGGCACGCTCGACATCTCCACCTGGTCGCGGCCGCAGAACGACGGCGCCGCGACGCGCGCCCTCGCCCTGCTGCGCTGGCTGAAGGGCGGCGCGGCGATCGGGGCGGAGCTCGCCGCCGACATCGCTGACCTGCTGCATGCCGATCTCGCCTTCACCCTGGCGCGCTGGCGCCGGCCCTGCTTCGACCTCTGGGAGGAGCAGAGCGGCCGGCACTACTACACGCTGCGCGTCCAGGCGGCGGCGCTGGCCGAGGGCGCGCCCTGGCTGGCCGAGCTGGGCGGGACGGAGGCCGCCGCGGCCTGCGGCCGCGAGGCGCACGCCATCCTGGCGCAGCTCGACGGCTATTGGCTGGCCGAGGAGGGCTTCTACCGCTCGCGCCTGCTCGATCCGCCCGCCCGCACCACGAAGGATCTCGACATCGCCGTGATCCTGGCGGCGCTGCACGCCGACGGAGCCGAGGCGGCGCACTCGCCGCGCGATCCGCGCATGCTGGCGACGCTGGCCAGCCTGGAGGCCCTGTTCGACCGCGATTTTCCGATCAACCGCGGCCGTCCGCCCGGACGGGCGGCGGCCCTCGGGCGCTACGAGGGCGACGGCTATTTCGGCGGCGGCGCCTGGTATGTCTCGACGCTCGCCGGCGCCGAGCTCTGCTTCCGTGCCGCCGCGGCCGCTGCGCCCGCCGAGGCCGCAGGCCTCGAGGCGCGCGGCGACGCGTTCCTCGCGACGGTGCAGGCTTTCACCCCCGAGAACGGCGACATGTCCGAGCAGTTCGATCGGGCGACGGGGGAACAGACCTCGGCGCGGCACCTGGCCTGGAGCTATGCGGCGTTCATCACGTGCATCGCGGCGCGGCGGACGCTGGCGGGGTAAGGGACGGGCGTTTGCGTGGGCCGATCAGCCGGGCGTCGGGTCATTCCACGCGCCCGGCCGCGCTGCCGATCTCTGTGCGAATGATGGCCGTGCCTGCCGCCAACGCGCTGATCTTGCCGAACGCAACATCACGGGCGAGATACCACATGCCGCAATCGGAGGATGGGTGCAGGCGCTCCGGCGGCACGTGACGCAGGGCGGCCCGCAGGCGCGACGCGACGTGCTCGGGCGTCTCGATCTCCGTCGAGCCGAGATCGAGCAGGCCGAGCACCACATGCTTGTCCCCGCAATGCCGGAGGATGGTCGGCTCGTGCCGCGGCTGCTCGTATTCGATGCTGATGCCGGCGATCGGGCAGGATGCCAGCAGTTCCAGCACCTCGGGATAGACCACGCTGGCGCGCTTCTCCCGATAGACCAGCGCATAGCCGTAGCAGACATGGACGATGACGGGCGCCCGCACCCCTTCGACCATCCTGGCGATCGCCGCCGGGCCGACCTTGCGGGCGAGCGTCAGCTGGCTGTGCCAGGCGGGCTCGTCGATCTGCAGCACGTCCGCGCCCGCCTGATCGAGGGCCAGCAGCTCGTGGTTGAGCGCCGCGGCAAGGGCCATGATGGCAGCCTCGGCGTCGCCGTAGAACCGGTCGACGACCTGGCAATAGAGCGACAGCGCACCGATGACGGTCACCTTGCAGGGCCGCCGCGCGTGCGCCTTGAGGAAGTCCAGCTCGGCCAGCGCCATCGGGCCTTGCCAGCCGATGGCGCCGACGATGCGCGGCCGCAGCTCGCCGATGCGGGTATATTCCTCCCAGCCGGTGTCGTCGCGCCGGCTCCAGTCGACGGCCCTCGCGACCGCGACCTGCTCCATGGCTGACGTATCGATCCCCGTGAGGCCGGCCAGGAAATGCCGGTCATAGGCGGCCCGCTGCGCCTCGCCATCCGTCACCAGATCGAGCCCGGCCCGCTCCTGCTCGTAGATGGCGAGCAGGGCCGCGTCCTGCTTGGCCTCGCGCAGCACCTCGGCGTCGGGGCGCCACCAGCTGCCGTCGACGGCCCGCATCCGGCGGTGGTGAGCCAGCCAGTGCGGCTTGGCATAGCTGCCGACGATCTGCACGGTCAGGGGATGGAGCGGCATCGCCATGTCTCCTCGGCTGGTCCGTGCTGCGTAGGAGAGTAGAGTGACAGCGGCATGACACGTATGGACATGATGCCGAATGTCGGACATGACTGTAACCGTCCATCATGCGGTTCGATGCAGGCCTGGAGACGACATGGCGCAGGAGGAACACCCCCTCGAGGTCAGGGATCATGCGGGGTCCCGCTGGGAGCAGATCGTTGCGGCGCTGCGCCGGGACATCCGGGAGGGCATCTACGCGCCCGGCATCCGGCTGCCGCGCGAGCATGATTTCTGCGACCGGTTCGGCGTCAGCCGGTTCACCGTGCGGCGGGCCCTGGAGAGCCTCGAGCGCGAAGGGCTGGTCCGCATCGAGCCCAAGCGCGGCGCCTTCGTGACCGACCAGATCCTCAGCTATCGGCTGGGCAACCGCACGCGCTACAGTGAGAACATCCGCCGCTCCGGATTCAGTCCCGGACAGATCGTTCTGGGAAGCCGAACCGACATCGCTGACCCTGTCGTCCGAGAAGCCCTCGATCTTCCGCTGGGCTCGGAAGTCCTGGTGATAGAAGGTCTCGGCGAAGCCGACGGCATTCCGATTTCCTATGGGTACAATATCTATCCCCTTCCGCGCTTCAACGGGTTCGACGAGATCGCCAGGCAAAACAAATCTTATACGCTGGCGCTCGCCCATTTCGGCATCGAGGACTACCGGCGGCTCACGACCGGCGTGATCGCACGTCCGCCGACGGTGGAGGAGACACGACGGCTGAAGATCTCGCGCTTCGTCCCCATCCTCGAGACGCAGGCCGTCGACGTGGACGCCGAGGGCAGGCCGATCAAGTTCGGCCTGAGCGCGTTTCGTTCGGACCGCATGCGTCTGGTCGTCGAGTAGCCGGTCGCATCGAACGGAGCGGCGGCCGACCGGCGCGCCGTGATCATCGGGCGGTCGCGGGTCGTCGCCCGCGGTGTCATCACGCGGTCATTGACGGCCGGCATCGTCGGAATGTCCGGACAAGATTGATCATGACCGGACGATGAGCGGGGCAGCCGACCCGTGCGGGGTCGGGCGCCCCCTGCGCCCCGAATGGCCTCACGATGCCGGGAAGGACTGCCCATGTGCGACACCTCCGACGCTAGCCAGAGCATGCAGGATGCCGTCGAGCGCGGCGAGGATACGCTGCCTGCGGCCGCAGGCGCTGCCCGGCCGGGCACGACACGCCGCCGGTTCATCGGCGGCTCGCTGGCCGCGCTGGCGAGCAGCGAACTCGGCCTCGGCCGGGCGCTCGCCGCGGCCACGGCGAGCGGGCCGGCCACCATCGACCTCTGGCTCGGCGTCGGCCCGGACAGCGCCAAGGTCTACCGGCAACTGCTCGACCGGTTCCACGCCGCCAATCCGGACATCACCGTCAGGGTCAACAGCTTCGGCGAATACGAGCCGCTGCAGACCGCGCTGCAGGCCGCCATCGCCGGCAAGCGGCCGCCCGCCATCGCGCAGATCGGCTTCGACGTCATCCAATATGCGGCGCGCTTCCTGCCGCATCTCAAGGTCGACGCCGCGGCGGCGGCGGCCGGCGTCGACGGCGCCCATTTTCTCGCCGACAGCTTCTCCCCGCAGATGCTGTCGCTCGGACGGGTGAATGGCCAGGACGTGCTGCCGCAGCTGATCGGCTCGCCCTATCTCTTCTACAACCGGGATGTGCTGTCAGCGGCCGGCATCGAGCAGGCGCCGGACACATGGCCGGCCCTGCGCACGGTCGCGCAGCGGGTCACGGCCAAGACGGGCAAGCCGTGCTTCAGCATGGCGGAGAAAGGCTATTTCTGGGCCTATCAGGGCCTGATCGAGTCCAACGGCGCCTTGCTGCTGGCGCGCGAGGGCGATCGCTACGTCACGCAGATCGACCAGCCCGGCGCGATCGAGGCCATGCAGCTGATGGCCGACATGGTGCTCGAGGACAAGTCCGCGCTGTATCTCGGCGACGCCCAGGCGGGCGTCGACTACCAGAACGGCAACCTGCCGATGATGATCGGCTTCAGCTCGCAGGTCGCCGGCGCGGTGGCCGCCGGCAAGTTCCGCGTCGGCACGGCGCCGCTCCCCGCCTGGCCGGGCAAGGCGCGCCGCATCCCGATGGCCGGCAGCGGCTTCATGGTCTTCGATGTCGGCGACGCGCCGGCCCAGGCCGCCGCCTGGCGGCTGGTCGCCTTCTTCTGCGATCCGGCCGTCCAGGCCGCCTTCACCAAGGGCACCGGCTATCCGCCGACCCGGCTCGGCGTTGCCGAGGATCCGGCCTATCTCGGCCCGTTCTACAAGGACAACCCGCTGTTCGGGCCCGACATCGCCCAGCTCGCCGTCGCCGTCCCCTGGATCAGCTTCCCCGGCCGGAACGGTCCCCAGGCCCTGCAGGTCCTCGACGAGACGCGCGACCATATCTTCAGCGGCGAGAGCGTCGCCGCCGTGATGAAGGCCGCCGCCGGCCAGATCAATGACCTCATCAATAGTTAGCGACAGGTCGATATCGGCTCCGGCGCAGGCGGGATCGCGTCGCCGGGTGCCGCTGCGGCAGACCGGCGACGGCGGGCTCACCCCGGTCCGGCCTGGAAGCCGGGGTCTCGGCGTGCATCTTGCCCCCTATCTCTACGTGGCGCCCCTGCTCGCCTTCATCGGCCTCTTCATCTATTGGCCGATGGTCTATTCGCTCTTCCTCTCGCTGATGGACTGGAATCTCGTCTCGCCGGACATCGCCTTCGTCGGCCTGGGCAATTTCCGCAAGCTGTTCACCAGCCGGGAATTCCTGATCGTCATCCGCAACACGGCGATCTACCTGGCGATCCTGGTTCCGTTCCTGGTGGTCGCGCCGCTGCTGATCGCCGAGCTGCTCTGGCCGATCCGCCGCTCGCGCCTGCAGCCGATCTATCGCGGCGTGCTGTTTGCGCCGACGGCGGTGGCTGCCGTCGTCTCGTCCGTCGTCTGGCTCTGGATCCTCGATCCCCTGCAGGGGGTGCTGACGGGGCTCGTGCTGCAACTCGGCGGGCCCCGCATCGACTGGCTGACGCAGCCGGTTCTCGCCTTCGCCTGCGTGACGGCGGTCTCGGCCTGGAAGCTCTTCGGCTTCAACCTCCTGATCTATCTCGCGGCACTGGAGGCCATCCCCGAGCCGATCCTCGAAGCCGCGACGCTCGACGGCGCGCAGGGCTGGCAGCAGTTCCGCCACATCCGCGTGCCGCTCCTCGCCCCGACGCTGTTCTTCACCTGCGTGACGACGGTGATCTTCGTCTCCGACGACATCTTCCAGATCCTGCAGGTCCTGACCCGGGGCGGACCGTTCGGCCAGACCCAGAACATCCTCTATTTCCTCTACCAATGGGCGTTCCGGTACTTCCAGGTCGGTTATGGCAGCGCCATCGCGGTCGTCACCTTCGCGGTCGTGATGGCCCTCACCTGGCTGCAGTTCCGCACTCTCGGGCGACGGGTGCGCCATGACTGAAACCGCCGTCCGGCAGCGCCCGACGCCCGGCCCGCACGCCATGGCCGTGCTCCTGTGCATCCTCGCCGGCTTTCCCTTCGTCTGGATGCTGGCGACCGCCTTCGATCCCGGGATGTCCCGGGACCAGGGCGCCGGCCCCTTCGCCAATTTCGTCCGCGCTTTCGAGCTCGCGCCGGTCGCCCGCTGGCTTGCGGAGAGCTTTCTCATTGCCATCGCCATTGCCGGCCTCAAGCTTCTCGTCAGCGCGCCGGCGGCCTACGCCTTCGCGCTTGTCGAATTCCGAGGCCGCAGCCCGCTGTTCGCCCTGGTGATCGGCAGCATGGTGGTGCCGGACGCGGTCACGCTCATCCCCAACTTCATCCTGGTGTCGAACCTCGGCTGGGTGGATACGCCGCAGGGCGTCGTCGTGCCGATGGTCGCCTTCACCGGATTGCACGTCTTCCTGCTTCGCCAGGCGATGACGCAGATCCCACGCGAGATCCTCGATGCCAGCCGGATCGATGGCGCGAGCCGCTGGGGCATCTTCTGGCACATCGTGCTGCCGATCGTCCGGCCGACGCTGATCGTGGTCGCGATCCTCGCCTTCCTCGGCGCATGGAACCTCTATCTCTGGCCGGCCCTGGTGCTCTCGGCCGATACGGTCAAGACATTGCCGGTGGGTCTCCAGAGCTTCGCGGCCGGACAGGGGCAGTCCAACGAATGGGGAGCCCTCATGGCGGTGGGCGTGCTCGCCGTCGCGCCGCCGCTCGCCATTCTGGTCCTCGCCCAGCGATCGCTGATTTCCGTGCTCGGCGGCAGGGGGTGACGGCGGCGGCACCTCGCGCCAGGCGGCCCGATGCGCGCTCGCCGACAGCGCGGCGCGACTGCGTAGACCACGACGGGACGGCGCGGTCTACGTGCCTTGTCCAGTGCTGTCCCCATGCGCTCCCGCTGACGCCGGGATGCGTCACCTGCGCGCGGACTGGACGTATCATGCCGATCTTTTCGCCAAATCCGCCAACCCTCCCGCCTGATATTGATCAGTTTCGGGAAGTTCGTATCAGCTCTCCTGGAGCAAAGCGTGTTTGGGCGGAGTGGCCGTGGCTTGGGAGAGAACCATCGATGCTCCGCGACCTCGTGCAGGCGACCTGGGACAAAACGCCGGCATTCCAGCCTGGGACCCTCGATCCCGGCAAAGTGGATGGACCAGATGGTGGACGATTCAGTTTACGGAACGCGCAACAAGCGAGGCGACTGGAAGCCGAAGCAGCCCTATGAATACGCGCCGGTCTTCATCTGGCCGCCGCGCCCCGTCGAATTCTTGAGATGGCTGCTCTGGTGGCCGGGTTACTTCCTGCCGTGGAACATCCTCTACGCCTTCATCGTGCTCGGCATCTGGATCTGGCTGACGCCGGACATGCAGACCATGACGTCGCCGGCGCCGGGATGGATTGCCTTCATTCTCGTCCGCAATGCGACGCTGACGGCGCTCTGGTACGGCTCCTTCCACTTCGTCCTCTACATCAAGCGGACGCAAGGCCTGAGCTTCAAATATAACGGCAGGTGGCCTGGCGAAAAGAACGACGCGTTCTTGTTCCGCAGCCAGCTCGCCGACAACCTGTTCTGGACCTTCGTCTTCGGCATTCCGATCTGGACTGCATTCGAAGTCGCGACCCTGTTTCTTTACGCCAATGGATTGCTTCCCTATCTCGATCCGGCGGAGCATCCCATCCTCTTCATCGGGATCTGGGCGCTGATTCCGCTCTGGCGCGAGTTCCACTTCTACGTCATCCACCGCCTGATCCACTGGCCGCCGCTCTATCGGACGGTCCACAAGGTCCACCACAACAGCGTCAATCCCACGCCGTGGACCGGGCTCGCCATGCATCCGGTGGAGCAGATGCTCTACTTCTCCGGCGTGGTGCTCTACTGGGTCATTCCCGCACACCCCATCCATTCGGTCTACCATCTGGCGCACTGCATGCTGGCGTCGGCGCCAGGACATGTCGGCTTCGACAAGGTGGTGCTGGGCGAAGGCAACCTGATCGACATGCCCGGCTACGACCACTACCTGCATCACAAGTTCTTCGAGTGCAATTACTCGGACGGTGTCGTGCCTTACGACAAATGGTTCGGCACGTTCCACGACGGCGGCGAGGCCTCCGAAAAGCGCATGCTCGAGCGGTTCAAGCGAAAGGCGGCCAGGCTGAGCGCGCGCCAGGCTCGATGACGACGACGTCGATCCGTTCAGCCCGGCGCCGATCCGCGCCGGAAGAAGCAGAGACTTCAAAGGAGGATTACGATATGGCCGAGTGGGTTGATGCCTGCGCCGTCGACGCCATCGAGACGGAAGGCGTCGTGCGCTTCGATCATGCCGGACGGACATTCGCGATCTATCGCAATCATGAGGACCGGTTCTACTGCACGGACGGGCTGTGCACGCACGAGGCCGTGCATCTCGCGGACGGGCTGGTGATGGAGAACACCATCGAATGCCCCAAGCACCTGAGCATTTACGATTTCACCACCGGCGCGGTAGAAACGCCGCCGGCCTGCGTGAACCTGGCCACATACCGCACGAGGGTCGACCGCGGGCGCGTCAGCATCGAGATCTGACCGACAGCCGCAGGCGTATCGATGCGCGGGAGCTGCCAGACGGGTATCGGCATGTCGATCATTCTGCCCGAATACGAGTTCGTCGATCGCACGACGCAATCGATCCGCTACCTCGCGCACGGATGGCCGACCGAGGCTTGCCGATGGCATTCGCATCCCGAATATGAGCTGCACCTGATCATCGCGACGCGCGGACAGGCTTTCGTCGGAGACTATGTCGGCGCGTTCGAGCCGGGCGACCTGTTCCTGACCGGCCCGAACGTCCCGCACAATTGGGTGACGGACGAGGTCGCCCATCCCGTGCCGGTGGAGGTGCGGGACATGCTCGTGCAGTTCAGCGCGGAAAGCATCGAGCACCTGACGGCGGCATTTCCCGAATTCGGCGAAATGGCCGCGATGTGGGAGCTGGCCCGTTCCGGCATCCGGTTCGAGGGCTTCGACCCGACCTTCGCCATGGGCCATTTCCAGCGCATTCGCGACACGCGCGGCGCCGAACGCATCGCGGCCTTCCTGCGCTTCCTGGTGCGGATCAACGAGCATGCGGAGAAGCGCGGCCTCTCCGTGGTGAAGCTGACCCATGCCGACGCCAATTTCCGGCAGGCCCGCATTGCCAGGATCGTCGACCACATCGCCCACAACCACGCGCAGAAGATCTCGATCGAGAAGGCGGCCGACATGGCCGGAATGAGCAGCACCGCCTTCTCGCGCAGCTTTCACAGCATCACCGGAAACACCTTCGTCGAATTCGTCAACCGCGTCCGCATCGGGCAGGCCTGCTCCCTGCTCTATGCGACGGAAAAGCCGGTCTCGACGATCTGCTTCGATGTCGGATTTCAGACCTTGGCGAATTTCAACCGCCAATTCCTGCGACTGAAGAAATCGACGCCGAGCGCATACCGGCGGAACGCACGCGCAGGCCTTCTTTCCGAGGAGAGCCTGCGTGTGCAAAACCCCTCTCCCATTCGGGAGAGGGGCAGGGGTGAGGGTCTAAACGCTCCCTAGCGAGATGCAGACCCAAGCAATGGCATACAAAACTCTCCGCCTTTTCCGACAAGGTCTAGTCCCTCACCCCTGCCCCTCTCCCAAATGGGAGAGGGGTTCCTCGTTCTACTTCGATTCAATTCTTGACCGACACGTCCTTACCGAAGCAGATGCTCCACCAGCAGCCGCGCGCTCGCCGACAGCGCCGCGCGGCTGCGCAGGCAGAGGCGGAGGTCGCGCAAGGCCCAGGGGTCGGTGAGCGGCAGAACCGCGATGGCCATGGTCCGGGCGGCGCGGCGCGCCGTGGTCTCCGGCACGATGCCGATGCCGACGCCGGCCTCGACCATGCGGCAGACCGCGTCGAAGCTGCGCAGTTGCACCCGGAGCCTCAGGCGCCCGCCCTGGCGCGCGGCTCGGCCGGCGAGGAAGCGCTGCAGGGCGCTCGCCCGGTCGAGCCCGACGAAATCGAGCTCCATGATCTCGGCGAAGGCGACGGCGCCGCGCCCGGCCAGGGCGTGATCCGGCGGCGCCACCAGCACGAAGCGGTCCTCGCGGAACGGGCAGGTCTCCAGCGCCCCGGTCTCGACCGTGCCGGCGACGATGCCGATATCGGCGACGCCCTCGGCCACCAGGCCGACGATCTCGTCGCTGACGCGCTCCTGCAGGTCGATGGTGACGCCGGGCGCCGCGGCGAGGAACCGGCCGAGCACCTCGGGCAGGAACTCGGTCAGGGCGTTGGTGTTGGCGAGGAGCCGGACATGGCCGCCGGCGCCGCCGGCGAAGACGCCCATCTCCTCGTGCATCCGCTCCGCCCGGCCGATGAGGTCACGGGCATGGGCGAGCAGGGCCTGGCCGGCCGGGGTCAGCGCCACGCCCTGGCGGCTGCGGTCGAACAGGCGCGTGCCGAGCACCGCCTCCATGCCGCGCACCCGGGCGCTGGCGGCAGCCAGCGCCAGATGGGCGCGCTCGGCGCCCGCCGTGATGCTGCCGGCCTCGGCGACATGGCGGAACAGGCTGAGATCGGTGAGATCGAGCATGGCTCCCTTCGCGAACGGCGAAGGAAGCCTATCGTAATGACGCATTTTCTACCAGATCCGGCGCCGTATCCTTCGCTTTTCGCAGAGCCGGGAGACGAGAGTTGGACCTGCCGACCACAACCGCCGCCCTCGCCCTGCCCGCCGTGCTGACGATCGTGACGGTCGGCCTCTGGGCCACGGCCCGCCTGCCGGAATATCTCACGGCGCTGCTGTTCTTCGCCGCGGCCATGATCCTGCGCGTCGCCCCGGCCGAGACGGTGTTCTCCGGCTTCGGCTCCTCCGCCTTCTGGCTGATCCTCAGCGGCTTCGTCCTCGGCGCGGCGATCCGCAAGGTCGGCCTCGCCGACCGCATCGCCCGCCTGCTGGCGGCCCATCTCCTCGGCTCCTGGCCGCGCCTGGTCGGCGGGGTGGTGCTGGCGACCTATGCGCTGGCCTTCGTCATGCCCTCCAACATGGGCCGCATCGCCCTCTTGATGCCGATCGTCATGGCGCTGGCCGAGCGGGCCGGGCTCGCCGAGGGCAGCCCGGGGCGCATCGGCCTGGCGCTGGCCGTCGGCTTCGGCACGTTCCAGCTCTCCGCCAGCATCCTGCCGGCCAACGTGCCGAACATGGTGATGGCCGGCGCGGCGGAGGGCGCCTACGGCCTGCGCCTGGCCTACCTGCCCTATCTCCTTCTGCACGCGCCGGTGCTGAGCCTGGGCAAGGGCGCGGCGCTCGTGGCCGCGATCGTCGCGCTGTTTCCGGCCAAGCCGGCAGGGACCGTCGCCGCCGAGCCGCCGGCGCCGGCCTTCGGCCCGGCGGAGCGGCGCCTGTCGCTGATCCTCGCGGCCACGCTGGCGCTGTGGATGACCGACGCGCTGCACGGCGTCTCGCCGGCCTGGGTCGGCCTCGCCGCGGCCTGCCTGTGCCTCCTGCCGCGGATCGGCTTCCTCAGCGGCGAAGACTTCGCGGCGGGGGTGAACGTGCGCACCTGCCTCTACATCGCCGGCATTCTCGGCCTCGCCGCTGTGGTGGCGCAGACCGGCCTCGGGGCGGCGATCGGGCGCGGCGTTCTGGCTCTGCTGCCGCTCGACCCGGCCCGGCCGGCGCTCGGCTTCGCCTCGCTCGCGGCGCTGACGGCGGCGTTGAACTTCCTGGTCACCGCCAACGGCGTGCCGGCGCTGTTCACGCCGCTGGCCCACCTGCTCGCCGACGGCACCGGCCTGCCGCTCGCCACCGTGCTGATGGTGCAGGTGATCGGCTATGCCACGCCGATCCTGCCCTATCAGGCCTCGCCCATCGTGGTGGCGATGGGCATGGAGAAGGTGCTGGCGCGGGACGGGGCCAGGCTCTGCCTCGTCCTCGCGCTCTTCAGCTATGCGGTGCTGCTGCCGCTCGACTATGGCTGGTTCCGGCTGCTCGGCTGGATCGGGCCGTAAGCCGGCGCGACATCAGGCCCGCAGCGCCTCGGCGATCTGCACCGCGTTCAGCGCCGCGCCCTTGAGGAGCTGGTCGCCGACCACGAACAGGGCCAGCGTCCGGCCCGAGGGATCGCCGATATCGGTGCGGATGCGGCCGACCAGCACCTCGTCCCGCCCGGAGGCCTCGGAAGGCATGGGGAAGTGGTTGGCCGACCGGTCATCGACCAGGCGCAGGCCCGGCGCGGCCGCCAGGCGCTCGCGCGCCTCCTCCGGCGTCACCACCGCATCGAATTCGATGTTGATCGCCATGGCGTGGGCCCGCAGCACCGGCACGCGCACGCAGGTGATGCCGATCGGCAGGCCGGGCGCATCGAGGATGCGGCGGGTCTCGGCCACCACCTTCAGCTCCTCGCCGTTATAGCCGCTCGCCGGGTCGATATCGGCATTGTGGCTGAACAGGTTGAAGGCATAGGGGTGGGGCAGCACCGTCGGGGCATAGGGCTCGCCCCGGAGATAGGCCGCGGTCGAGGCGCGCAACTCCTCCATGGCGGCGGCGCCGGCGCCGGAGGCGGCCTGGTAGGTGGCGAGACTGAGCCGGCGGATGGGATGGGCGCGGTGCAGCGGGGCGAGCGCCACCGTGGCGATGGCGGCGACGCAGTTGGGGTTGGCGAGGATGCCGCGATGCTGCGCCAGCGCCGCGCCGTTGACCTCGGGCACGACCAGCGGCACCGCCGGATCCATGCGGAAGGCCGAGGAATTGTCGACGACGACGGCGCCCGCCGCCACGGCGATCGGGGCATAGCGCTTGGAAATGCCGCTGCCGGCCGAGAACAGGGCGAGGTCGACGCCGGCGAAGCTCGCCTCGGTCAGCTCCTCGATGACGATGTCGCGGCCGCGGAACGGCAGCGTCCTGCCGGCCGAGCGGGCCGAGGCGAGGAGGCGCAGGGCGCCGAGGGGAAAGCCGCGCGCTTCCAGGCACTTCAAGAGCTCGACGCCGACGGCGCCGGTGGCCCCGACGATGGCGACGACGGGCGAAGCGGCGCCGGCCGGGCGCGATGCGGCTAGGGACGGATTGGAAAGGTCGAGCATGACGTCTCTCTTGGGGTGATGCAGGGAGAGACGAGGTGCGGTCTTCAAGAGCGGGCCCCGTCCATCTCTGGCGGGGCTGTCCGGTGGCTCTAGGTGGCCGCGACCGGCCACGCACCAGTGGACACCCCCGCGCAAGCGGTGGTTTTCACGGTGCGTTTCGTGGTGTGGCGGGCGACCATGGCCAAGCCCTTAGCACAGCGGCCACAGCGCGCCAAGCGGTCGAGCGCAGCTTCATCCACAGGAGCGGCCCGACGTGCGCGTCAGGCCGTCTCGCCGAACACGCCGAGCATGTCGAAGGCGACCGGCCGCCGGCGGTCGAGGGCGAGGCCGTCCTGCAATTCCTCGATATGGTGCCGCATGAGGGCGACCGCGGCCTCGACCTCCCGCTCCCCGCAATGACGGATCAGCGTCTCGTGATGCTCGTGCCAGCAGGCGAGCCCGGTCAGGTTCTCGAACAGGTTGATGATCAGGCTCGTCCGCGCCACCAGGAGACGGACCTGCTCGGCGAGGATGCGGTTGCCCGAGAGGTCCGCCATCAGCATGTGGAAGCCGCCGGAGAGGTGGATGGCCTCGCGCACCCGGCCCTGCGCCCGCAGGGCCCGCTCCTGGAGGAGGTTCTGCGACAGCGCCTCGATCGCCGCCGCGTCGCCGGCGCGCGCCACCGCCTCCGTCGTGCCGGCCTCGATGGCGATCCGCGCGGCGAAGATCTCGCGCGCCTCCGCCGCATCGGGAGCCGCGACATAGGCGCCCCGGTTGGCGAAGGTCACCACCAGCTTCTCCCAGGCGAGCCGCTGCAGGGCAGCGCTGACGGCCCGCCGCGGCAAGCCGAACGCCTCCATCAGGGCGAGCTCGCTGAGCTTGGTGCCGGGCAGCAGGCGCTGGTCGACGATCGCCGAGAACAGGTGCCGATAGGCGTCGTCCGCCGTCTTCGCCTTCGGCCGGTTCCTGGCGTTCATGACGCCGACGAGGCGCCCCTTCTGCTGCTTCATGGGCTCACTGTGCCGTAAATTCGCGCTCAAGATTGCGCGCAATCATGCGCAAGCTCTTGTTCCATATCAAGCGCGCAATTGGCACGCCGGTTGCAACGACGATGCTATCGGCGATCGCCCTTCCCGGGCGAGCCAACGCAAGGACCGCCGCCATGCCGCTGCCTTCGACGAGCCGCCGGACCTTCCTGCAGGCGGCGCTCGCTTCGCCCTTCGTCCTCGGCGCCGGGCTCGCCCGGGCGGCCGGGCCCCTCAAGGTCTCGCTCGCCGCGCCCTTCGACGGATCGAACGCGGCGTTCTTCCTGGCACAGAGCCGGGGCTGGTACCGGGATGCCGGGCTCGACTGCCAGTTCGACGCCTCGAACGGCTCGGGCGAGGCGGTCTCGCGCGTCGGCTCCGGCGTCTACGACCTCGGCATCGCCGACATCAACGTCATGCTCGAGTTCAACGTGAAGAACCCGGACTTCGCGGTCCGCGACGTCTACATGCTCTATTATCGCAGCCCGCTCTGCGTCGGCACGCTGGCGAAGACCGGCATCGCCAAGCCCGCCGATCTCGCCGGCCGCACCATCGGCGCGGCAGCCACCGACGGCGCCTACCGACTGTTCCCGGCCTATGCCAAGGCGGCGGGCATCGACGGCTCGGCCGTCAAATGGCAGATGGTCGGCCTGCAGCTGCGCGAGGCGGTGCTGGCGCGCGGCGACGTCGAGGCGATCCTCGGCTTCGATTCCACCATGTATTTCGGCCTGAAGAAGGCGGGTGTCGCCCCCGAGGACATCCGCTTCCTCTACTATCCCGACGCCGGCCTCGACCTCTACGGCAACGGCATCATCGTCTCCAGCAAGCTGCGCGGCCAAAGCCCCGAGGTGGTGCAGCGCTTCGTCGCCGTCACGGCGCGGGCCTGGCAGGCGTCGATCGCCGACCCGGCGGCGGCGATCGACGCCCTGCGGCAGCACAGCCCGCTGATCAATGCCCCCCAGGAGCTGGACAAGCTGCGGTGGCTGGTCGACCACCAGCTGGTGACGCCGGAATCCCGCGCCGGCGGCCTCGGCGGCGTCGATCCGGCGCGGCTGGAGAAGGCGATCGCCACCGTGGTGGCGGCCTATGGCCTGCCGACGGCTCCCGGTGTCGGCGAGGTGTTCGACGCCACGTTCCTGCCCGGCGCCGACCTGCGCAAGGTGCCGGCATGACCTATGATCTCGTCATCCGCGGCGGCACCATCGCCACCGCCTCGGATGTGGGCAAAGCGGATGTCGGCATCCGCGACGGGCGCATCGTGTCGATCGCCGACCGCCTGACCGGCGGCGACGTCACGCTCGACGCCACCGGGCGGCTGGTGCTGCCCGGCGGCATCGACGCCCATTGCCACCTCGACCAGCCGCAGGCGCCGGGGCTCGCCTCCGCCGGCGCCGTGATGGCCGACGGCTTCAGGAGCGGCAGCATCAGCGCGGCCTTCGGCGGCACCACGACGATCGTGCCGTTCTGCGTCCAGCACCGGGGCGAGTCGCTCCTCGCCGCCGTCGAGGACTATCACCGCCGGGCCCGCGGCGAGGCCGTCATCGACTATGCCTTCCACCTCATCGTCAGCGACCCCAGCCCGGCCGTGCTGGGACAGGAGCTGCCGGCGCTGATCCGGCGCGGCCATGCCAGCCTCAAGGTCTACATGACCTACGAGGCGCTCCACCTCTCGGACAGGCAGATCCTCGACGTGTTCGAGGTCGCCAAGCGGGAGAAGGCCATCGTCCTCATCCACGCCGAGAACCACGAGATCATCGGCTGGCTCGCCACCCGGCTCGAAGCGGAGGGGCGCACCGCGCCGCGCGAGCACGCGGCGTCGCGGCCCCTGCCGGTGGAGCGCGAGGCCACCCACCGGGCCGTGACCCTGGCCGAGATCGCCGAGGTGCCGCTGGTGATCGTGCACATCTCCGGCGGCGACCCGCTCGAGGAGGTGCGGCGCGCCAGGGCCCGCGGCTTCACCGTGATCGCCGAGACCTGCCCGCAATATCTCCGGCTGACGGCGGAGGATCTCGACCTGCCCGACATGGCGGGCGCCAAGGCGATGTGCAGCCCGCCGCCGCGCGATGCGGCCGCCCAGGCAAGCCTCTGGCGCGGCATCGAGGACGGCACCATCGACATCGTCAATTCCGATCACGCGCCCTACCGCTTCGATGCGGCGGGCAAGCTGCGAGCCGGGCCGCGGGCGCCGTTCCGCAAGGTCGCCAACGGCATTCCCGGCCTGGAGACGCGCCTGCCCATCCTGTTCAGCGAGGGCGTCGTCGGCGGGCGCATCGACCTGCAGCGCTTCGTGGCGCTCACCGCCCGCAACAATGCCAGGCTCTACGGCCTTTCCCGCAAGGGCACGATCGCGGTCGGCGCCGATGCCGACATCGCCATCTGGGATCCCGAGCGGCGGCTGACCATCCGCAACGAGCGGCTGCACCACAATGTCGACTACACGCCCTTCGAAGGGATGGCGGTGCAGGGCTGGCCTGAAACCATCCTGAGCCGCGGCGAGATCGTCGTCGAGGCCGGCGCGCTGAAGGGAGTGCCCGGACGCGGCCGCTTCCTGGAGCAGACGACGTCGTCGGCCTATCGCCGCGAGAGGGGGGAGCGGTCATGGATCTAGGGATCGCCGGCAGGCGCGCGCTGGTGCTGGGCGGGAACCGGGGCATGGGCCTCGCGATCGCCAAGGCGCTGCATGCGGAGGGGGCCGAGCTCGCCATCGCCGCCCGCGACGAAGCCGCGCTCATCGCCGCCGCCCGCGAGCTGCGCGGCGCCCGGGCCTTCCGGCTCGACCTCGGCGATGCGCAGGCCCTGCCCGGCTTCGCGGGCGAGGTCGGCGCCATCGACATCCTGGTCAACAACACCGGCGGACCGCCTTATGGCGGCGCCATCGGGCGCGAGCTCGCGGCGTGGGAGGAGAGCTTCCGGGCGATGATGCTGTCGGTCATCGGCCTGACCGACCTGTTCCTCCCGGCCATGCGCCGCGCCGGCTGGGGCCGCATCCTCACCCTGGTCAGCACCGGCGCGGTCCAGCCGATCCCGGTGCTCGGCATCTCCAACACCCTCAGGGCCGGGCTGATCGCCTGGTCGAAATCCCTGGCGGCCGACGTCGCCAGGGACGGGGTGACGGCGAACGTCCTGATGCCGGGGCGCATCGCCACCGAGCGCGTCCGCCTGACGGACATCGCCGCGGCCGAGCGCGAGGGCGTCGCGGTCGAGGAGATCGAGCGGCGCTCGTGGCAGCAGATCCCGGTGGGACGCTACGGCCGGGCCGAGGAGGTCGCAGCCATGGCGGCCTTCGCCTGCAGCGATATCGCGAGCTACGTGACCGGCAGCGTCCTGCGCGTCGACGGGGGCTATGTGCGTCATGTCTGAGCCGGCGCCCGCCCCGGCCTTCGACGGCGAGACCGGCGGCGACGTCCGCCGCGCCGCCCGGCTCGGCTTCGCCGGGCTCACCGTCGGGCGCGCCGCCGGCTATGTGCAGGCCAACCTGTTCGTCCTGCCGCGGGACTTCGCGGCCGAATTCGCCGCCTTCTGCGCCGCCAACCCCGCCGCCTATCCGCTGCTGGCGGTCGGGGAGCCCGGCGGCACCGGCCTGCCCGCCCTGTGCGGGGATTGCGACCTCAGCACCGACCTGCCCGGCTACGTCGTCCACGCCGAGGGCGGCAGGACGCGCAGCCCGCACGTGCGCGACCGCTGGCGCGACGACCTCGTCGCCTTCGCCATCGGCTGCTGGTTCGGCGCCCAGGCGGCGCTCGAGGCCGCAGGCATCCGCATGCGCCATCGCGCGCTCGGCCTCCAGGGGCCGCTGTTCCGCACCGACCGGCCCGCCGCAGCCGCCGGCCGGTTCCGCGGGCCGCTGGTGGCCTCGATGCGTCCGTTCGCGACGGGCGACCTGCAGCGCGTCGCCGCGATCACCGCGGGACTGCCGCGCAGCCACGGCGCGCCGCTGCATGTCGGCGATCCCGCCGCGCTCGGCATCACCAACCCCTCGCGCCCCGACTGGGGCGAGCCGCTCCTGCCCGAAAGCGGCGAGACGCCGGTCTTCTGGGCCTGCGGCCTCACCGCGCTCGCCGCCCTGGAAGCGGCCGGCCTGCCCTTCTTCATCAGCCATGCTCCCGGCGCGATGCTGGTGACCGACCTGAGGGAAAGCGCGCCATGACCGCCATCCGTCCGGCCTTCAAGCTGACCCATGCCGGCGCGCTGGCCGTGCTGCAGGCCGCGGCGGACGTCGCCGACGCCATGGGCGTGGCGCAATGCATCGCCGTCGTCGACGAAGGCTGCAACCTTCTGGCCTTCCTGCGCATGGACGGCGCGCGCGTGCTCTCGATCGACAGCGCCACCCGCAAGGCCATGACGGCGGCGGCGACCGGACAGGCATCCGAGCGCCTGCCGCAGGACAAGGCCGGCGCGCTCGCGGCCGCCACCGACGGGCGCATGACCAACCTCAAGGGCGGCCTGCCGCTGCTGTTCGAGGGACAGGTGGTCGGCGGCGTCGGCGTCGGCTCGGGCACCGGCGAGCAGGACCTCGTGATCGCCCAGGCCGCGGTGGCCGCCTTCGACGCCCTGACCTGGAGGGAGCCATGAGGAGCGCCGCCGCAGTCGAGCCCGCCACCGCTCTCGCCTCGACGCGCGAGCGCATGGTCCAGCTGGAGGAGGCCACGGTGCGCTTTCCCGGCCGCGACACCGCCTTCCTCGCCCTGGACAGGACGAGCCTTGCGGTCGATGCCGGCGATTTCGTCGCCATGGTCGGGCCGTCGGGATGCGGCAAGTCGACGATCCTGAAGCTGGTCGCCGGCCTGCTCCGCCCCACCGAGGGCCAGGTGTTCGTGGCCGGCCGCGAAGTCGCGGCGCGGTCGGTGGGCGTCGGCATGGCGTTCCAGAATCCGACCATGCTGCCCTGGCTCAGCATCCGCCAGAACGTGATGCTGCCGCTCAAGATCGTCGCGCCCTACAGGGCTTCCTACCGCGCGAAGAAGCATACCGAGTACCGCGACCGCGCCGAGGCGCTCCTGGCCAAGGTGGGGCTCGCCGGCTTCGGCGACCACAAGCCCTGGCAATTGTCGGGCGGCATGCTGCAGCGGGCCAATCTGTGCCGCGCCCTGATCCACGAGCCGAAGCTCCTGATGCTGGACGAGCCGTTCGGAGCCCTCGACCAGTTCACCCGCGAGGAACTGTGGTCGATCCTGCAGGCGCTGTGGATGGACGGGCGGCCCACGGTGTTCCTGGTGACGCACGATCTGCGGGAGGCCGCCTTCCTGGCGACGCGCATCCTGGTGATGAGCGCCCGGCCGGGCCGCGTCACCGAGGATCGCGCGGTGCCGTTCGCCCGGCCGCGGACCCTCGACACCACCTACGAGGACCGCTTCACGGCGCTGACCCACGATCTCAGGCAGCTGATCGCAGCGGCGCGGCAGGGCGAAGGAGCACGGCCGTGATGTCCTTCGCCCGCATCCCGGCCCGTGTGCGCGAGCGGCTCTCATCGGCCGCGCTGATCGCCGCGATCTTCCTGGCCTGGGAGGTCGCCTGCCTGGTCTTCCACGTCAGCCCGATCGTGCTGCCCCGCCCGAGCCAGGTGGTGGCGACGCTGGTCATGCAGATGCCGGCGCTGTGGCCGCACATCCTGCAGACCCTGCTCACCACCCTGGTGGGGTTTGCGGCGGGAACGGCGATCGGCGTGCTGCTCGGCGCGATCGTCGGGGTATCGCGCACGGCCTACAACGCTGCCTATCCGCTGCTGGTGGGCTTCTCCTCGATCCCCAAGGTCGCGGTGGTCCCCGTGTTCGTGCTGTGGTTCGGCTCCGGCACCATCCCGGCCGTGCTGACGGCCATGACCACCTGCATCTTCCCGATCGTGGTCAACGTCGCCACGGGCCTGGCCACCACGGAACCGGAGATGGAGGACGTGCTCAGGGCGCTCGGCGCCAGCCGCCGCCAGGTGCTCTGGAATGTCGGCCTGCCCCGCGCCCTGCCCTATTTCTTCGCCTCGCTCAAGGTCGCCGTCACCCTCGCCTTCGTCGGCACCGTGCTCTCCGAGACGGTGGCGGCCAATCTCGGCATCGGCACCGTGATGATGATGGCGAGCGCCAATTTCGACATGCCGCTGGTCTTCGCCGGGCTGTTCGCGCTCGCCGGCCTCGGCATCGCGCTCTACGCGGTGTTCGCCGTCATCGAACGGCGGATGTGCGGCTGGGCCAGCCGCAAGACCGACTTCGCCGTGGGATGACGGCCTTCCCGCCGGCGCGGGAGGCGGTCACGCATCCGAGTTCCAACGAGCCCGCATCGAGGCTCCCAACCGAGGAGAACGTGCCATGCCCATCGACCCGTCCAAGGGCTACCCGCCCACCGATCCGGCCGTCGCCATGTTCGCCGGCGACCAGGCCGCCCAGGCCGAGCAGCTCATCCTCGACATCGACACCGCGATGCGCGGGAACTATGCGCTCAACATCGAGGCTATCGGCCGGGTGATCTATCCCATCCTCTACGCCGAATCCACGTTCGACGGCGGCCGCTACACGCTGCTCGTCAACGAGCATACGTCCTTCGTGAAGCAGAACGTCTCGCCGATCTACAGCCAGTGCAAGGCCATCGCGCATATCCCGCTCAGCATCTTCTCCTGCATGTCGGGCTATGCCGAATATACGCATTACGGCCAGTTCTATCCGGCGATCCAGTCCTATTCCTACAAGGTCGGGATGGCCGCCGACGCCCTCGACGTGGTCGGCATGCCGCCGGGGCCCGTCCACGACGCGTGCAAGCACATCCTCCAGGCGTCCATGGCCTACATGGCCACGATCCTCTCGGCCACGCATGGCGGGACCTTCGACTTCGCCTCCTTCCGGGCCTATGTCCGTCCGTTGAACGAGTCGATCGGCATCCTGCAGATGGCCGCGGCAAAGGACCAGATCGAGGTGATGAGCCGGACGCTGCGCGAGTGGAAGGCCATGTTCACGCAAGAGGAGTGGGACAGGCTCTATGTGGTGATCTCGGCCATCTGGACGCTCTCGGTGGAGAATGCGCACGAGCTGATCATCAAGCCTTTCATGAAGCCGCTGCTGCAGGAGACCAACGTCATCGTCTCGGAAGCGGCCGGCACGCTGGACCTGGCACGGACGCTGCTCGGCCGCATCGTCGGCGACCGCATCATGGCGGCCGAGGTCTTCGACGCGAGCAAGGTCGACTTCGCCGAGGACATCTATTCCCTGTCGACCCGGCGCGACCTGCTCTCGCAGGCCATCGAGAAGCAGCTGCCGGTGCCGCTCGCCCCAGGCGAGACTGCCGGCCTCTCCGGCGCCGCGTGCCCGCACCTCGCCTCGTGACAGCCGCCTGCGCCCGTCGCGGTCAGCCGCCGCTGACCACGACGAGGCGCTTGATCTCGCCGCGGAGATAGGCCTGCAGGAACTTGTTGTAGTCCCGGAAGGAGACGCAGCCGTTGGAATCGCCGCGCGGCCCGAGCATGTAGGTGTGGGCCAGCAGGCCGACCCGGCCATGCACGGCGCCGGTGCCGCCGACCGGGGTGAGGCGCAGGGCCCTGACGCCGTGGAACAGTGCCTCGCGCTCGGTGAGGTCGTAGGTGTGCGGCGGCGTGGCGCCGCGCATCTTCACATGCACCGAGCCGGGATCGTCGCGCAGCGAGCCGAGGCCGGAATGGGCCTCCAGCCGCTCGCCGTTGGGCAGGTACACGGTGCGGGCGCTGATGTCGTAGACCGCGGTGCCGGGGCTGGCGATGGCCGAGCGCGACAGCGACGGGCCGAACAGCGAGCCGCCGCGCGTCGGCGGCGTGGCATCCTCGGTCGAGGCATAGGCGAGCGCCGGGCCGGCCGGGCGCGGCGAGCCGAAGAAGCGCTCGAAGAAGGAGCGGTTGTCGGCAGCGGGGGCGACCGGCTCCTTGAGGTTGGCGATGCGGGTGCGGTGGCGGACCTGCGGGGCGATGGGCTGCGGAGCGGCCGGCGCGGCGATCTGGGGCCGCTGGCGCAGAACCGGCGGCGCCGGCGCGTCGGCAGGACGCGGCAGCGGCAGCGGCACGTCCATGACCACCTCGCCGCGCGGCACCGGCAGCGGCACGGCGTCGTCGTCCGGCGGTTCCAGGGAGGCCAGCACGGGGGAGACCGGCTCGGCCGGGGCGGCATCGGCGTCCTGGGTCAGCCGCAGCTGGTCGGCCGGCGGGGCGAGGGCGGCGACCACCGTCGGCGCCGGCGCCGACGGCCGGAGATCGGCATAGAGCGGCGCGCTCTCGGCCAAGGCGCGCGGCGCAGCGCCGCCGCCGAAGGCAGGATCGATCAGGGCGTCGTAACGGCCGGGCCGGACGAGGTCGACCGCAGCGGACTGGAACGACGCCCGGCCGTC
Organism: Labrys wisconsinensis; assembly: GCF_030814995.1. GTDB lineage: Bacteria > Pseudomonadota > Alphaproteobacteria > Rhizobiales > Labraceae > Labrys > Labrys wisconsinensis. Next base: position 108,148 of record NZ_JAUSVX010000016.1, read on the forward strand.
GAGCAGCAGCTCCGGCCGGGTCTCGGATGCGGCCACGGCCGGCCGGATCGCCAGCGGCGGCGCCCAGGCCGGCGCGGGACCGCGCAGCGACACGGCGCCGGGAAGCACGGGATCGGGATTGGACAGGATCCGCATCTGCCGCTCGCCCTGCTGGGCAACACCGACCAGCACGGTCAGCCCGAAGGCAGAGAGGGCGATGGTCTTGAAGGGGAAGCCGGCACGGCGACGGCGAAGACGCGGAGCGGAGCCTTCGAACTCAAAGGACGGGTTACGCATGCAACACGCTCTCGCGATACTCTTTACTTCTTCCCGTGTCGAAGACCGGGAACTCTCTTCCCGCGTCGAAGACGGGAAACCCCTTCCCGCGTCGAAGATCGGCATCGGCAAAGCCCATCCGGCGAGGCCTCCGAGATGTTCGAAGGCTCCTCGCAGACACGACGTCCGAAAATTCTGCCCGACCCGTCGGGACGTTCCATGCAGCGACGGTGCTGCCCGGACGGCTCTTCGAGTCTGGAAAGTTCAAATTTCGTTCAACTTTGATTAGACACACGGCTTGGTTAATGGCCGGTGAACCGAAACCGTGTTTTTTCCTGAACTCTCGGCCCTTGCCCTCGCCGCGATCGCCTGACAGGGTGAGCGAAACAAAGGCGCGCCCGCGCCGTACAATCGGCCCTCCGGGCCGCTGGGAAGATCCGCCCGTGACCGCAGCCAAGCACGATGTCGATTCGCCCTATGCCTGGCTGCGCCTCGGCCTGTCGCTGATCGTCGGCGCCACGGCCTGCGTCGGCAACTGGTCGGTCGTGGTGGTGCTGCCGGCGATCCAGACCGAATTCGAGACCATCCGGGGCGGCGCCTCCCTGCCCTTCACCTTCACCATGCTGGGCTTTGCCGCCGGCGGCGTCGTCATGGGACGCATCGCCGACCGGGCCGGCCTGGTCGCCTGCATCGAGGCCGGAGCGCTGCTGCTGCTCGCCGGCTATCTCGCCTGCAGCTTCTCCACCTCGCTCTGGCAGTTCACCCTGGCGCACGGGCTCCTGATCGGCGTCGGCTCGGCGGCGGGCTTCGCGCCGCTGATCTCCGACCTCTCGCACTGGTTCCGCCGCCGCCGGGCGCTGGCGGTGGCGGTGGCCGCCTCGGGCAGCTACCTCGCCGGCACGATCTGGCCGCCGATCACCCAGCACTTCGTCGAGACGCAGGGCTGGCGCGCCACCTATCTCGGCATCGGTATCGTCGCCTTCCTGATCATGGTGCCGCTCGGCCTGACGATGCGCCGGCGGCCGACGGCCGGCGCGCTCGCCGAGGCCGAGGCGGCCACGGCGGTGGAGCGCAGCCGGCTCGGCCTGTCGCCGAACGTGCTGCAGGGCGTCCTGGTGGTGGCGGGCTTCGCCTGCTGCATGGCGATGTCGATGCCGCAGGTGCATCTCGTCGCCTATTGCGGCGACCTCGGCTACGGCGTCGCCATCGGCGCCGAGATCCTGTCGCTGATGCTCGGGCTCGGCGTGGTCAGCCGCCTCGCCTCCGGCTTCGTCGCCGACCGAATCGGGGCCGGGCCGATGCTGATCCTCGGCTCGGCCATGCAGGCGGCGGCGCTGCTGCTCTACCTCTTCTTCGACAGCCTCTCGTCGCTCTTCGTCATCTCAGGCCTGTTCGGCCTGTTCCAGGGCGGCATCGTGCCGATGTACGCGGTGATCATCCGCCAGTTCCTGCCGCCGCGCGAGGCCGGCACCCGCATCGGCCTGGTGCTGATGGCCACCGTGCTCGGCATGGCCTGCGGCGGCCTCGCCTCCGGTTTCATCTACGACCTCTCGGGCTCCTATCGCCTCGCCTTCCTGCACGGCTTCCTGTGGAACTGCGTCAACCTCGCTCTGGTGTGCTGGCTGATCCTGCGGCCGCGCATGAAGCGGCCGGCCGGCGGCCCGGCGCCCGCCGCGGCCTGAGGGGGCTCAGCGCCGCGCCGGCTCGGGGAAGTCGAGCACGGCGCCGGTATAGGTCTCGACCAGGGTGCTGAACGGCGTGCCGTCGGGGAGCACCAGCACGGCCCGATGCTGCAGCACCGCGTGCGGCACGGCCAGGGCCGGCTCCGCGGGCGGCGGGGCGCCCATCTCCCAGCCCTGCGGCAGCGGCGACCAGAGGAGATCGGCCGACAGCGTGCGGCGCTGGAAACGCAGCGGCTGGACCACCCGGCCGAAGGCGGTGTCGGAGGTCTGCAGCGTATGGTTCATGTCCGGCGTCAGGCGGGCCGGCACGTACCAGTTGTCGGCTTCCGAGAGGACATGGCCGCCGCAGGCCAGCCGCACCCGGCGATAGGCGACCGGCTCGTCCGGCCCAACCCCGAGCAGCCGGCGCTGCTCGTCGGTCGCCGGCTTGTCGGCGCCCTTGACCCGCTCGGCGACGATGCGCGGCGGGTCCGCCAGCCGGTGGGCGGCGCACCAACGATCCAGGGTCAGCGTGGCGCTGTCATGGCTGAGGAGGTCGGCGTTGAGCGTCTGCAGCAGCGCCAGCGCCTCGAGACGGGCGGTGCGGTCGCCGGACCAGGCGTTGCGGTTGCCCTCCTCGGCAGCGGCGGAATCCGCGGCGAAGGCGAGCGCAAGGGCGGCAAAGGCAGTGGGAAGGCGAGGCAAGGATCCGCTCCTGTTGCGGGCCGGGCGTAGCAGCGCGAGCCGCGCCCGGCAACCCTTGCACGCCCCCGATCCATGATCATGGATCAGGGCCTTCGCTTTCAGGCGCCGAAGCCTTCGAGCACGATCTTGCCCTTGGCCCGGCCGCTCTCGATCAGGGCATGGGCCCGCTTGAGGTTGGCGGCATTGATCGGCCCGAAATGCTCGCCGAAGGTGGTGCGCAGCGTGCCGGCGTCGACCAGGCGGGCGACGTCGTCGAGCAGCGCGCCCTGCGCCGCCATGTCGGCGGTCTGGAACAGCGAGCGGGTGAACATCAGCTCCCAGTGCACCGACACGCTCTTGCGCTTGAACGGGTTGATGTCGAGCGTCGCCGGATCGTCGATGACGGCGAAGCGGCCCTGGGGCGCGATCAGCTCGGCCACCTCGGCGAGGTGCCGGCCGGTGTTGGTGGTCGAGAACACGAAGCCGGGCGCGCCGATGCCGAGCGCCGCGACCTCGGCCGCCAGCGGGCGGGAATGGTCGACGACGTGATGGGCGCCGAGATCGCGCACCCAGTCCTGCGTCTCCGGCCGGGAGGCGGTGGCGATCACGGTGAGGCTGGTCAGCCGGCGCGCCAGCTGGACGGCGATCGAGCCGACGCCGCCGGCGCCGCCGACGATCAGGATGGCGGGCTCGGCGCCCGGCACCGGCTTGCGCACGTCGAGGCGGTCGAACAGCGCCTCCCAGGCGGTGATGGCGGTGAGCGGCAGGGCCGCGGCCGGCGCCCAGTCGAGCGAGGCGGGCTTGTGCCCGACGATGCGCTCGTCGACGAGATGGAACTCGGCATCGGTGCCGGGGCGGCCGATGGCGCCGGCATAGAACACGGCATCGCCCGGCCTGAAGCGCGTCACGTCCGGGCCGACGGCGGCGACGGTGCCGGCCGCGTCCCAGCCGAGCACCTGCCAGGCGCCGGGCTCGGGCTTCACGCGCACGCGCATCTTGGTGTCGACCGGGTTGACCGAGACGGCGCGGACCTCGACGAGCAGGTCGTGCCCCCGGGGCTCCGGCTTCGGCAGCTCGATGTCGACCAGGGAGTCGGGGTTGTCGATCGGACCCGGGTTCTCAAAACCGACGGCGCGCATGGCTCTTCTCCTGAAAGGGCTGGTCCGGCAGAGATGACGCCCGGATTGCCCGACCGCAAGAACGCACATAAATTGCTCATAGTGTCGAAAAGGATACCGTGATGCCGCGCATCCGCCACAAGAGCCTCGACTGCAGCCCGGGCTGCGCCGTCGAAGGCGCGCTCGGGGTCATCGGCGGCAAGTGGAAGGGCGTCGTGCTCTACCACCTGTTCGAGGGCACGCTGCGCTTCAACGAGATCCGCCGGCGCCTGCCGAACGTGACGCAGCGGATGCTCACCAACCAGCTGCGCGAATTGGAGCGGGACGGCCTGATCCTGCGCAAGGTCTTCGCCGAGGTGCCGCCGAAGGTGGAATACAGCCTCTCGGAGCGCGGCCGCAGCCTGGAGGCGGTCATGACGGCGCTCAAGGCCTGGGGCGACGCCCATGTCGTGCTGGCACCGGCCGGCGAGGATGGTCGCCGGGCGGCCTGAGGGGCGCTGGCGCGGGACGCCGGCGCGCCCTATTGAGGCTTTGACGCTTTCCCGCCGCCCGGCCCGTCGCGGCCGTCTTCGAGAGGACCTCCCATGACCCATCCCGCCCTGACGCAAGGCCGCGCCGCGGTCATCACCGGCGCGGCCAGCGGCATCGGCCTCGCCATGGCCGAGGCCCTGGCCCGGCTCGGCATGAAGCTCGCCCTCGCCGACGTCGACGCCGCGGCCCTGGAGAAGGCCGCCGCCGGCGTCGCCACCCTGGCGGCGCAGCCGGCCGACGTGATCGCGGTGCCGACCGATGTCGGCCGCCTCGAAGCGGTCGAGCGGCTCAAGGATGCCGCCTATGGCGCCTTCGGCGAGGTCGCCCTGCTGATGAACAATGCCGGCATCGAGGCGGACGGCCGCCTGTTCGCCCCGCGCGAGAACTGGCAGCGCCTGATCGACGTCAACCTCTGGGGCGTGGTCAACGGCGTCCAGGCCTTCGCGCCGGCGATGATCGCCCAGGGCACGCCCGCGGCGATCGTCAACACCGGCTCCAAGCAGGGCATCACCTGCCCGCCCGGCAACACCGCCTACAACGTCACCAAGGCCGGGGTGAAGGTGGTGACCGAGGCCCTCGCCCACGAGCTGCGCAACACGCCCGGCTGCCGGGTCACCGCCCATCTCCTGGTCCCTGGCTTCACCTTCACCGGCTTCACCCGGGCCCGCGTCACGGAGAAGCCGGCCGGCGCCTGGACGCCGGAGCAGGTGATCGAGTTCGGCCTGGAGGCGATGGGGCGCGGCGAGTTCTACATCCTGTGCCCGGACAACGATGTCACCCGCGCCATGGACGAACGGCGGATCCAATGGGCGGCGGACGACATCATCGCGAACCGGCCGGCGCTGTCGCGCTGGCACCCCGACTTCAAGGATGCCTTCGCCACCTTCATGGACGGCACCGGGCCGGCGCGCTGAGGCCCGCGAAAAATTCGGCGCTGCCTGTCGGGGCGGCGCCGGCCCGGCCGTCCTTGGAGCGAACCATCCACGCAGGAGACATCGCCCATGACGACCCAGGCCGCGACCGAGACCGCTCCCGTCCCGCCGGCTTCCGACCGCGAGCTGGTGCTGACCCGCATCATCGACGCCCCGCGCGAAGCGCTCTACCGGGCCTGGACCGATCCGGCGCTGCTCACGCAGTGGTTCGCGCCGGCACCCTGGACCACGCCGCATGCCGAGCTCGACGTCCGGCCGGGCGGCGCCAGCCTGGTGGTGATGCGCAGCCCGGAGGGCCAGGACATGCCGAACCGCGGCGTCTATCTGGAGGTGGTGGAGAACCAGCGCCTGGTGGTCACCGATGCCTATAGCGAGGCATGGGTGCCGTCGGAAAAGCCGTTCATGACGGTGATCCTCACCTTCGAGGATCTCGGCGGGAGGACGCGCTACACCGCCCGCGTGCGCCATTGGACGCAGGCCGACTGCAAGGCCCACGAGGAGATGGGCTTCCACCAGGGCTGGGGCCAGTGCACGGACCAGCTCGCCGCGCTCGTCACCCGGCCCTGAGCCTCCTTATTCTCGGCGCCATCAGGTGCACGTCTCCCGTGCTGATGACCTGCCGACGTTCAGTCTCGCGAGGTCGTCGCTGCGACCGCGCGTGCCGGTTTCTCGGCCAGCCGAGGATAGGCGAGACGTCTGGCCAATGTGGCAAGTGACAGGTAGATCACCGGCGTGGTGAAAAGCGTCAGGATCTGGCTGACGATCAGCCCGCCCACGATGGCATAGCCAAGCGGCTGGCGGATCTCGGCACCGGAGCCGTGGCCGAGCATCAATGGGACGCCCCCGAGGATGGCCGCCATTGTCGTCATCATGATGGGACGAAAACGCAAGACGGCCGCCTGCCGGATGGCTTCCATGCTGGTGGCGCCCGTCGCCTCCGCCGCGATGGCGAAGTCCACCAGCATGATGCCGTTCTTCTTGACGATGCCGATGAGCAGAATGACGCCGATCATCGCCACCAGGCTGAAATCCAGCCCCGCAGCCATCAGTGTCGCCAGCGCGCCCAGCGCCGCCGAAGGCAGGGTCGACAGAATGGTGATCGGATGGATGAAGCTCTCGTAGAGCATGCCGAGAATGAGATAGACCACGACCAGGGAGGCGGCGATCAGGAGCGGCACCGTGGCGAGAGAGTCCTCGAACGCCTTGGCGCTGCCGGCAAAGTCGGCGGTGAGCGAGGCAGGCGGCTTCAACGCGGCAACCGCCCTGCCGACCGCTGCAGTCGCCTCGCCCAGCGAAGCGCCGCCGGCGAGGTTGAAGGACAGCGTCGTGGCCGGAAACTGACCCTGGTGGTTGATGGAGACCGGCGCAACGGTCCGCGTGGTCCAGCGCGCCACATTGCTCAGCGGCACCAGCGTGCCGCCGGCGGCCTTGACGGAGAGCCGATCCAGAGTTTCCAGATCGTGCTGCAGGTTGGGCAAAACCTCCAGCACCACATGGAAGGTGTCCGTCTGGGTGGTGTATTGCGCCACCTGCCGCTGGCCGAAGGCATCGTAAAGCGTGTCGTCGATCGTCTCAGGGGCCACGCCATAGAGTGAGGCGGCCGCGCGGTCGATCGTCAGCATCAGTGTCGGCGCGTCCTGCTGCTGGTCGCTGGCAACGTCGGCGAGTTGCGGGAGCCGTTTCAGCGCGGCCAGGACCTTGGGCGCCCAGATGGCGAGCTCGTCCACATCGCCGTCCTCCAGCGTGTACTGGTATTGCGTGCGCGCCGGGCGGGCTCCGATATTGATGTCTTGCGCCGCCTGCATGAAGAGTTGGATGCCCTCCACCTTGGCGAGCTCCGGACGGAGGCGGGCGATGATGTCCTGCGCCGAGGCATCGCGCTTGTCGCGGGGCTTCAGCGTGATGTTGACGTGCCCCTGGTTCAGGGCATTGCCGCCATTTCCGCCGCCGATATCCATGAAGACGCTGTAGACGCCGGGGTCCTTCATCACGACGGCGCTGACGCGCTCCTGCAATTCGACCATCTTGGGATAGGACACTTCCGGCGCGGCCTGCGACAGACCGCTGATGAAGCCGGTGTCCTGCTCCGGGAAGAACCCTTTGGGGATGACGATGAACAGATAGGCCGTGGCGGCCAAGGTGGCGAAAAAGACGAGCAGGGTGAGGAACTTCTGTCTCAGGACGATATCGAGGCCGCGCCCATAGGCACTCTGCAACCCGTCGAAGGCGCGTTCGCTCCATTGGTAGAGCCGATTGTGCCGGGTCGCGCCGGACGGCTTGATCAGGCGGGCCGCCATCATGGGCGTCAGCGTGAGCGACACCACCGTGGAAAGGGCAATGGCGATGGTCAGCGTCAGCGCGAATTCGCGGAACAGGCGCCCGACAATACCGCCCATGAGCAGGATCGGGATGAGCACGGCGACCAGCGAGAGGCTGATGGAGATGATGGTGAAGCCGATCTCCTGGGAACCCCGGAGGGCGGCGTCCATCGGCGTCTCACCTGCCTCGATGTGACGGGTGATGTTCTCCAGCATGACGATGGCGTCGTCCACGACGAAGCCGACGGCGACGACGAGCGCCATCAGCGACAGATTGTCGATGCCAAAGCCGAACAGCCACATCGGCGCCGCCGCGCCCAGCAGCGCCAGCGGCAGCGTGATCGCCGGAATGAACGTGGCGCGCAGGTTGCGCAGGAAGATGAAGATCACCATCACCACCAGGGCGAGGGTGATCATCAGCGTCAGCCAGACGTCGGACACCGAGGCGCGGATCGTGGTCGTGCGATCCGTCACCAGCGCGAGTCGAATGGATTGGGGAAGCGAGGCCTGCAACGCGGGCAGTGCAGCCTTGATGCGATCAACCACCTCGATGACATTGGCGCCCGGTTGGCGGAAGACGTCGACCGCGATGCCGCGCCGACCGTTGGTCCAATGCGCCATCTTCGCGTCTTCCGAGCCGCGTACCGCCTGGCCGATGTCGCGGATGCGGATCGGCCCGCCATCCCGGTAGGCGACGACCGCATCGCTCCAGCCGGCGGCATCGATGATCTGATCATTGTTGTAGATGGGAAACGTGCGGGTGGCATCGTCGATGTTGCCCTTGGGCGCGCTGAGGCTGAGGCCGGCAATGGCGGTGCGCACGTCCTCCAGCGTCACGCCGGCCGCCGAAATACGCCCCGGATCGACCGCGATGCGAATGGCCGGCTTCTGGCGCCCGCCGATGTTGACCTGCGCCACACCCTGCATCTGGCTGATGCGCTGAGCGACGCGGGTCTCGATCAACTCGTCGACGTCGATCAGCGGCAGCGTGTCGGAGGTGGCCGAGAGCTGCAGGACCGGCGCATCCGCCGGATTGACCTTTCTGAACGTCGGCGGCGAAGGCAAGTCCTTCGGCAATTGGCCGCTTGCAGCGCTGATGGCCGTCTGGATATCGCTGGCGGCGGCATCGATATTGCGGTCGAGGTCGAACTGCACGGTGATCTCAGTCGTGCCGAGCGAGCTGGAGGAGGTCATCTCGGTGACGCCGCTGACCGTCGACAGCTGCGTTTCCAGCGGTTGAGCGACGGAAGACGCCATCGTTTCCGGTGCAGCGCCGGGGAGGCTCGCCGAGACCTGGATGGTGGGAAAGGCGATCTCGGGCAGGGCCGACACAGGCAGCATCGGGTAGGTGACGGCGCCCAGGAACAGGATGCCGACCATCACCAGCGTGGTCGCCACGGGATGACGGATGAAGCCGGCCGACACGCCCTCATGGATCCCGGCTGGCGGCGTCGGGCCGCCGGAAGCACGATCGCTGACGGGGCCGCTCATGGCACGGACACCGCGCTGGCGAGAGCCGCGTCCGCTTGCGGTTGAACCTGAAACGCCGGCGGAGCGATGACGGGAGGTGGCCCGACCGCCACCTTTGCTCCGTCCGCGATTTGGCCGAGGCCGTCATAGACGATCTGCTCATCGGCGCTCACGCCCCTCGTGACCACCGCGAACCCGTCGGTCACCACCGCCGTCGTGACCGATCGGCGATGAGCGGTGCCATCGGATCCGACGGCATAGGCCGCCAGGCCGTCCACGCCCCGCGCAAGAGCCTTGTCCGGCACCACCACGCCACGTTCCACCGCCACCGTCAGACGTGTTGCGACGGGCAGGCCGGGCCAAAGCACGTCGTCCTTGTTGTCGAATGTCGCCCGCAATTTGATCGAGCCGTTCTGGGCATCGACGGTGTTGTCCATCAACGTGAGCTTGCCGCGCGCGAGCACTTTCGTGCCGTCCGTCGAAAGCGCCACGACGTCGGCAAGGCCGGCGTTGAGCGCGGCACGAATCTCTCCGAAGCGGTCGCCAGGCGCCACGAAGACCACGCCGACCGGATCGAGCTGGGTGATGGTGACGATGCCGTTGATCGAGGACTGTCCGACCATGCCCCCCTTGTCGACGTTGCGAAAACCGGTTCGGCCGCTGATCGGGGCGCGGATGGTCGCGTAGCTGAGCTGGGTGCGGGCGCTGCTGATCGAGGCATCATCCGAGGCGACGGCGGCCTCGAGCTGCTTCACCGCGGCATTCTTGAGGTCAAGCGTCTGGGACGAGACAATGTCCTTCTGGGCCAGCGTGGCGTAGCGCTCGCGGTCGCTGCGGGCCGTCGCGAGCTGCGATATGTCCTGCGCCTTTCTGGCCTCGGCCCCGGCGAGGGCGGCCTGAAGCTGCCGCGGGTCGATCTGGACCAGCACGTCGCCCGCTTTCACGAATTGGCCTTCGGAAAAGGCAATGTCCATGACTTCGCCATCGACACGGCTGCGAACGGTGACGGATTGCAGGGCCGCGACGACGCCGATGCCGGCGATGATGCGCGGGACGCTTCCTGTCTTCGCCGAGACGACGGTCACGGGGATCGCAGGTGAAGCGGCGGTTTCGGATGTGGCGCGCGAGGCCGCCCATGGGCTGGTTCCGGTGACGGCCGTCCAGTGCGTTGCGCCCCATCCGCCCACGACCAGCAATGCCAGCACCGCGACAGCAGCAAGTCCCGATCGCTTTTTGTTGTCGGCCATTGAATCCATCTCCTGAAGCCGCGCTCAGCGTTGACTGGGGTTTCGATCCCGGCCGGATCAGACGTGCGGCCAGATGGCGAGGGCGAGCGCGCCAAGCAGGGCCGGTGGCATGACGATGGCGCCAAGCTCGAGAAATTGAAGCGCGCCCACGGATTGACCTTCGCGTCTCAGCGCTGCCAGCCACAGGAGCGTCGCCAGAGATCCGGTGATCGAGAGGTTGGGTCCGATGTCGACGCCGATGAGCGCGGCATTGGCGACACCGGACGGCAATACGACGAGGCTGGTTGCAGACCCAGCGATCAGGCCGACGGGAAGATTGTTCGCCAGGTTGCAGGCAATCGCGATTGTCGCGCCCACACCGACTGCGGCGCCGAGGGGCGAGTGTGCTGCATGGGTCGCCACGAGATCCGCCAAGGCTCGGACGGCGCCGGTCCGCTCGAGAGCTTCGACGAGGACGAAGAGCCCGGCCACGAGAGGAAGGACACCCCATGACACGCCCTTCATGAGCGGCCACGGCGACTCGCGATTGCCGATCAGAATAAGGGCTGCCGTGGCCAGGCCGGCGAGGAATGTCGGAAGCCCGAGGGGCCGGTCGAGGGCCGAGGCCGCGAGGAGGCCGAGCGCTGTCACCGAAATACCCAGGGCGGCAAGCCTGCCGCCACGCGAGAGCGAGACCTGCGGCAGGTCGGTGCGGATCATCCCGGGGATGGAGGCGCGCAGGGCAACGCGCAGCATCAGGAAGGTTATCAGGATCGAGGCGATCGAAGGCAGGAGAAAACGCAGGAGCCACGCAGCGAGTGATGGCATCTGCGGCCCGAAGACCACCAGATTGGCAGGATTTGAGATCGGCAGCACGAAGCTCGCGGCGTTGGCGATGAAAGCGCAAATGAACAGGTATGGCAGAGGCTCGGCCTTGGCCGCGCGGGCGGCGGCACAGACGGCCGGGGTCAGGACGACGGCTGTCGCGTCGTTCGACAACAAGATCGTGACCAGCGTCCCCACCGCATAGATCAGCAGGAAAAGCCGATGCCCGGACCCGTGGGCCTGGCGAACCGCAATCATGGCCAGCCAATCGAAGAAGCCTTCACGGCGGGCGAGCTCGGCCAGCATCATCATGCCGGTCAGGAAGAGATAGACATCCATTCCCTTGGCGACGCCTTGGATCGCGCTCGGCATGGGCACGAGCCCCAGCGCCACCAGGAGGACGGCGCCGGCGGTCGCCCACACGGCCTCGGGCACCCTCCAGGGCCGTACGATCACGCCTGCCGTAGCGATGGCGGCGATGCCAAGAGTTGCCGTCTGGGCGACCATCAATGAAAGACCTGCGAGCAACGGATTGATCATGGGCATCGCGCGCAGCACTCGCCGATCGCGCGATCCCTTCGCGGGAACGGTTCGGATGTCGCTTCGATTGCGCCAGACGCCTCACGGCGCCGGATCTCCCGGTCCCCCGCAGCGCCACCCTTCGCCGGGCCGGCTGGCCGCGAGAATCCATCTCCACAACCAGCAGCGCGAAGAAACGGATCTGGTGTTCCGACACTAACGGTTCGTTCCGAACCGTCAGCCCGGAACCCTGGTTGGTTCAATGCTTTGTGTTGTGCTTCCAACACAATGGGTCGGGGACCAAGCGTCGGAAGCACAACACTAGCCGACCAGGCGATGCAGCAAGGCCCGCAGGGGCGGGCGAGGCGGTCCATCCGGCCGGCCGAGTGCTTCCACGCGTCCGTCCGCATGCACGACGAAGCTGGCGCGGATGAAGCCGTCCTCGAACCGCCCCTGCACCGTGACGGCCTCGTCCTTGGCGACGGTCCTCCCGCCCTCCCCGCCCGGCCCGGCATCGACGAGAGCGCGGCCGCTGCCATCCACGACGACGAACTTGTTGCCGAAGATCTCAGCGACCTGGCCCTTGATCGTCACCGTGCTCCAGTCCGGCATCGCCGCAATGGAGACGGGCATGACCGGTGCCATCTCCGCTGCTGGGCGGATCAGCTTGACGATCCCGGCTCCCCCAGCGGCGCCGACGCCAAGCAGAACCACGGCACCGACCGCCGTGACTGCACGTCGCATGGACGGACGGCGCGTCGGCGCAAGCCGGGGCTCGGGAGCGGCATGAGGCTCGGGAGATAACGGGTTCGGATCATCTTTGGACATGACTGACTCCTCAAGGACCAACAGGAGCCTCGTTCTAGCAAACCGCCTCCAACCCACCCTGAACCGAATGGTTCAGGTTGAGTTAAGCTCCGGGGCGTAGGCCACACTGATCATGGGAGATCAGTCCATGCGCGTACTTCTTGTCGAGGACGACAAGGGGCTGTCCGCCAAGATCGCGCGCGCTCTTCGGGCCGAGAACTTCGCCGTCGACATCGCGGAGAATGGCGAGGATGGGGGGCACCTGGGCGCGACGGAACACTTCGACGTGGCGGTCCTGGACCTGGGCCTGCCGAAGGTCGACGGCGTCAGCGTCCTGCGCAGCTGGCGCAATGGCGGGCGGGCGCTGCCGGTCCTGATCCTGACCGCGCGGGACGGATGGTCGGAGAAGGTGGAGGGCTTCAAGGCGGGAGCGGACGACTATTTGACCAAGCCGTTCAAGGTGGAGGAACTCGTCATGCGGCTGCGTGCGCTCGTTCGCCGTTCGGCGGGGCACGCCGGCACGCGCATTGTCTGCGGCGCCCTGACTTTCGATGCCCAGCTCGGCACCTTCCAGCTCGACGGCCTGCCCTTCAAGCTGACGGCCCTGGAATGGCGGGTGCTCTCCTGCCTGATGCTGCGCAAGGAGGTCGTCATCGATCGCAGCGAGCTCCTGGAGCGCGTGTACGAAGGCGATGCGAACAGCGACTCGAACTCCATCGAGGTGATCATCGCCCGCCTCCGCCGCAAGATCGGTCATGCCATGATCGAGACCAGCCGCGGCCGTGGCTATCGTCTGACGAGCGCCACATCATGAAACTGGTGCCGGCCTCGCTGGGTGGCCGCCTCCTGCTCGGCGCAGCGGTGTTTGTCGCGGCGGCGCTGGCTGCGGCCTCGATCCTCATCGGCTTCATTCTCCATCACTTCGTCACGGGGCAGATCGAGCAGCGGCTCGATACGCAGATCGCGGCCATTGTCGGAGCGCTGAAGGCGGATGAGGCGGGAAGCCTGCGGCTCGCCACCGACCTCGACGGCCCCCCCTTCGATCGCCTGGCCTCCGGCTGGTACTGGCAGGTAACCGGCGCCGGGCAGCCGTTGAAGTCGCGTTCCCTGGGCGCGGCCTCCCTCGATGCGCCGCCACGGCCGTTCGACTGGCGGCATCTCTTCAGCGACCGTGCGGCCAGCGCGAGGGCCCCCGACGCGCAAGGCCAGATGCTGCATATCCGCGTCAGGCAAGCCAGCCTGGAGGGGCGGAGCATCACGGTAACCGCCTCGGCGCCGCAGGCGGCGATCGACGGACCCATGCGTCAGGCGCTCCTCTCGCTGGTTGGATCGCTTGTAGCGCTCTGGATCGGCCTGATGTTGGCGACGCTCGTCCAGATCCGCATGGGGCTGCGACCGCTGCGGCGGCTGCGGGACGCGATGATGCGGATCCGGAGCGGGGAGCTTCAGCATGTGCCGTCGGATCAGCCGACCGAACTGCATCCCCTCGTCACCGAGCTGAACGGATTGATCGACCAGAACGCAGCCGGCCTGGCCAGCGCCAGGCGGCACGTGTCGAATCTGGCGCATGGCCTGAAGACCCCATTGGCGAGCCTCTCCATCGAGCTCCAGGAGGCGGGGCGTGACCCTTCCGGCTCGATGAAGGAGCTGGTCGACCAGATCGAACGTCGGGTACGCCACCATCTGGGCCGGGCCCGTGCCGCAGCCGGCGCGTCTCGGCCGTCACGCACGCTGCTGGCGCCTCGCCTCACCGATATCGCCGCGGTGATGGCGCGCGTCCACGCGGATCGCGGCATCTGCTTCCTGGAGGAGATCGATGACGGCCTCGCCGTTGCCTGCGAGCCGCAGGATCTGGACGAGATGCTCGGCAACCTGCTCGACAACGGGTTCAAATGGGCTCGGACCACGGTGCGGGCAAGCGTGGAGATCCGCAACGCCGATGTCGCCATTTCCATTGACGATGATGGCCCGGGCTTGGCCGATGCCCAGATGATGGAGGCGCTCCTGCCCGGGCGGCGGCTGGACGAGAGCGTTCCAGGTCATGGGTTCGGGCTGCCGATCACGCGCGAGCTGGCGGAGCTCTATGGCGGAACCGTTCTGCTCTGTCGCGGGCCACTCGGCGGCTTGCGGGCTACGATCGCGTTGCCGTCACGATAAGAGGCGGATGCGGCGCCTTCGATTGAAGGACGGGCTGGACCGGTCCCAACGTGCCCGTCTGGTGAAGGCCGCTGCTGTGGAGTCTCGGGCCGCAAGCCCCGAGTGAGCGGCTGAAAAGCCGCTCACTCGGAGGTCCATGACAGGAGTCACGGCACGCCGGCTGGAAAGCCGGCGCAGTCTCTGCAGCGAGTCAAGCCACGGCCGGCCGCGCCATGCCCCACACCCACAGACGATGCAGCAAGCCGCCCTTGGCCATGCCGCGCAGCCTGGCGGCAACGCCCCGGCCGGTCATCTGGCCGTGATAGTGGCAGTCGCACAGCAGCCGGTGGGTCTGGCCGTGCGAGAGCTTGAAGAAGGCGGTGGCGTCGCCGATGGTGTCGCCGGCCAGCCCCTCCTCGCGCAGCACCGGATCGGCGAAGGCCACGGTGATCGGCGTCTCGTCGCCCCGCAGCTTGCGCCGCTCCTGCGGCGAGAAGTCCTCGATGCGGTAGAAGGGCTGGACCGGCCCCTCATGGTGCTCCAGCACCGCCGCCCAGCGCTCCAGGCGCTGACGGCGGGTCATCGTCCCAACGCGGCCGCCGAGGGGTACGATCTCGGCTTTACGCCCGATCTCAACCAGGGTCTCGTGCTTCATGGCAATCTCCGCTTGGCAGCGCCGCGACGGGGCGTCGGGGCGCAAGGCAGATCCGGCATCCGGGGAATGCCTCGGCATCCCGGGGATGCCCGCGGGCCGGTCGGAGACGGCGCGAAGGCCTCGGCGCCGGAGCTTCAGGCCGGCCGAGACCTATTATAGGGCAGGCCGGGCGCCGGACAGCGGTATGACCTGGTAAATTCTTGCGGATCCCACCGCCCTCAGCCGCCGAGGCGTGCCTCGGCGAGATCGGCCTCGCGGATGAGCTTCTGGACCGCCTCCGAGCCCAGGCGGCGCTGGCGCGCCAGGCGCACCAGCTCTTCCCGCTCGGCCTTGAGGCCGACCTTGAACAGGCGCCGCTCGACGTCGCGGACGAGGCGCGTGCTCTCGGCGCTGTCGGGATCGGCGGAGCCGGCGTCGATCCGCTCGCGATAGTAGGTCAGCACCCGCAGGCTCGCCTGCGCCTGGAGGTCGGCCTCGGACGGGTCCGCCGTGATGGCGCGCTGGGCGTGCTCGATCGCCCTGATGGCCGCCTCGGCCGCCTGGACGCGCGCAGCGTCCTCCTCCGCCTCGCCATGCTCGGCGGGCGGCAGGATCAGGCCCTTGAGCAGGATCGGCAGGCCGATGCTCGCGGCAGCCAGGGACAGGATGATGACGGTCGCGGCCAGGAAGATGGCGAGGTCGCGCGCGGGAAAGGGCGAGCCGTCGGCGAGCGCCAGCGGCAGGGTGAGGATGCCGGCGAGCGTGATCGCGCCCTTCGCCCCGGCCAGCGAGGCGGCGGCGATCACGCGCAGGTGCGGGCGGATGACGGTCTCCCCTCGCCGCCTGGCCCGGAACAGCGTGAACCGCAACGACACCCAGACCCAGGCGAAGCGGCCGGCCGCCAGGACGGCCATGATCGCCGCGGCGTAGACCGCCAGCCAGATCGGCTCGTGATGGCCGGTCTGGCGCACGGTCTCGACCGCGCCGGCGAAGATGCTCGGCAACTGCTCGCCGAGCAGGATGAAGATGACGCCGTTGGCGGCGAACTGGACCAGGTCCCAGACCGCTTCCCGCCGCCAGCGGCTGGCCGCCGGCAGCCGCACCGGGTTCTCGACGAAGCTCATGGTGAAGCCGGCGGCGACCGCTGCCAGGATGCCGGAGCAATGCAGGTGCTCGGCCGCCAGATAGGCCGCGAACGGGATCAGCAGGCTGACCAGGATGAAGGAGCCTGGATCGCTGCCGTAGCGGATCGCCAGCCAGCCCCTGGCGCGGACCACGCCCCAGGCGATGGCGGTGCCGATCGCCAGGCCGCCGGCGGCGAGCCACAGGAAGGTCGCCACCGCCTCGGCCGCGGAGAAGGTGCCGGTCAGCGCCGCCGCGATGGCGAAACGCAGGCAGACCAGGCCTGAGGCGTCGTTGAGCAGCGATTCCCCCTCCAGGATATGCATCAGCCGCTTGGGCACCGGCACGCGCGCCGCGATGGCCGACACCGCGATCGGATCGGTCGGCGCCAGCACGGCCGCGAGGGCGAAGGCCACGGCGAGCGGCATGGCCGGGATCATCCAGTGGATGAAGAAGCCCATGCCGACGACGGTGAACACGACCAGGCTGAGCGCCAGCTCCAGGATGGTGCCGGCATCGCGGAACAGGCCGTCCTTGGGAATGCGCCAACCGTCGAGGAACAGGAGAGGCGGCAGGAACAAGAGGAAGAAGACCTGGGGGTCCAGGCGCACCCCGAGGTCCATCGTCGAGGCGATCAGCGCGCCGATGGCGATCTGCACCAGCGGCAGCGGCACCGCGAAGGGCAGCATCCGGCCGGCCGCGCCGCTCGCCACCACGGCGAGGAACAGGATGAGGACGGTCTCGATGCTGTCCATGTGGGTTCCCATGTCCGCGGCACGCCGTGCCGCTGCCCGCCCTCAATAGGGCACCTGGCCGTTGACGACCCGCGGGGCGGGCGCCTCGGCCTCGTCGATCTGTCGCCGGAACCGGCTGCGCGCCGCAGGATCCAGCACGGCCACGGGCGCGGCAAGGGCGGCGCCGGCCGCCGAGCCGAGGACGCGGGCGGAGCCCAGCGCCACCCCTCCCACCCGGTCGGCGAGGCCGATCTCGCCGGTCTCGAGCGACTGGCCGGCCAGGCGCCGTCCGAGGAGCCGGACCATCTCGGGACTGTCGGCGAAGGTGTTGTGCGCCAGCGCATCCGTGCCCTGGACATCGGTGGTGTCGATGATCGAGATGCCGAGCCCCTTCAGGTCGGCCGCGTAGGGCCGGAGATCGGCGGCGCCGAGGCGGTCGACATCGCCGGAAATCCAGCGCGACAGCGCCAGCGCCCGATCGCCGCGGGAGGCGATGATGGTGAATTGCGGACGCCTCGGCCCCATTTCGATGATCTGACGGCGGAAGACATCGACGTCGATGTCGGGCGAGGCCAGCACCACGTTGCGAATCTTGGGCGAAATGCCCTTGTCGCGGATCGCCATCTCGCGCAGGGCCTCCGCGGTGAGCCAGCTCCCCATGGAATGGGCGAGGATGGTGACCTCGCCGACATCCGGGCTCGCCGCCGCATGGCGCAGCAGGTCCTCCAGGGCATAGCGCGAGAAATTGGCGCTCTCCTTGTCGTAGAGATAGTCGAAGGTGCTGCCGCGCGAGGGCCAGGCGAACAGGACCGGGGCGGCATCGATGCCGGAATCGT
Organism: Labrys wisconsinensis; assembly: GCF_030814995.1. Taxonomy (GTDB): domain Bacteria; phylum Pseudomonadota; class Alphaproteobacteria; order Rhizobiales; family Labraceae; genus Labrys; species Labrys wisconsinensis. Next base: position 125,956 of record NZ_JAUSVX010000016.1, read on the forward strand.
GGGAGACCTGCGCCAGGCGATAGACGGCATCGGCATAGGTGTTGTTGAAACCGTGCACGAAGATCAGCGCCCGGCGCTTCGGCCCGCGGTTGCGGCGGAACCAGTCGAAGATCTGGGGCTCCGAGGCCACCGTCCGGGTGCCCAGGGTCACGAACTCCGTCGCGGGATCGCCGGGCACCCGCGCCGGCCACTGGATCTCACCGACCTTGCGGTTGCGGTCGGGCGGGATGGACACCACGATATTGCTCAGCGAGACCGCCGTTCCCCGCTCACCCGAGAACAGCTCGCCGGGATCGGCGGCAGGCTTGCGGGTGGTCATGACCAGCATGTCGACCCTGCTTGCGCCCGCCACGGGCGCCGGCACGGGCTGCAGCACGTTCTCGGGGCGCGTGGCGCAGGCGGCGAGGCAGAGGCAGAGGGAGAGCACGAGGGACAGGAGCCGCGGCCCCCCTGCCCGCCGCGCAGCGGCCGTTTCGTCCGTCCCCGTCATGGCCGTTCTCCCGTTGCCCAGGTCGCCAGCAAGGTCCGGATGATGGCGACCGCATCGGGGACCAGCTCGAAGTCCGTCTCGCCCCGGACCCACTCGTGGATGAAGCCGTCGACCATGGCGTCGAAGGCGCGCGCCGCGGCGCGGGCCGTCCACGGCTCGGCCAGGGCGCCGCGCGCCTCGGCGACCGCGAAGATCTCCGCCACCAGCCCGCGCACCCGTCCGCGGAAGCGGCGCATCTCGTCGGCCTCTTCCTCCGTCACGGTCTCGACGGCCATGAAGATCCCGAGGAGCCTGCGGTGCCGCGGATCGCTCTGGAGATTGGCGAGCGTCGCCTCGATCGCGTCGCCCAGCGCATCGAGGGGGGAGGACGTCGTGCCGGCGGCCAGGCGCTCGGACAGGTCCCGCATCGGCATCCCGATCCGGTCGCGGATGGCGGACAGCAGACCGAGCTTGTTGCCGAAATGGAAATGCACGGCGCCCCGGGTCACGCCCGCCGTCGCGGCGATCTCGTCCAGCGAGACCGCCTCGTATCCCTCCTGCAGGAACAGCGCCTCCGCCGCCTGCTGGATGGCCCGTCTCGTCTCCGCCGCCTGCTCCTTGGTCCGCCGCATCGGTTCTGCCCCTGAGCGTCGGACTTATATAAACATACGGTTTGTTTGTAAACTGCCTCGACCAAGCCGCAATGAGAATAGTCGGGCAATGCCCGGGAGACGTGACGGGCTGGTGACGCCTGGTGTGGCCGTCACCGGAGCCTTCGGGATGTCGGCGCGTTCAGGCCGTGAGATCGGCGATGCGCACCGGCGCCCCGCCGCGGTCGGCCGAGCGGACGGCGGCGTGGCAGAGCGCGAGGCTGCGCAGGTTGTCGCTGCCGGTGGCGAGCGGGACGCGCGCCTCGCCGCTGCGGATGGCCTCGACGAAAGCCGCGGCCGAGCCCTCACGGTCGACGAGGCCCCCGGCCGGCGGCGTGAGGTCGCGCGGCTCGCCACCGAGCGGCGTCACGGTGAAATATTCGCCCGCCAGCCGCGCCCCGACATTGCCGCGCCAGGCGAAGGCGAGGCTCGCTTCCGCCAGGTCGATGCGCCAGGCGCCGGACCAGGGCGTCACCGGCCCGCGGCTGAGATAGTTGCCGCGCCAGGTGACCGTCGCGCCGCCGTCGAACGTCACCACCGCGGCGGCGCAGGGCGCGCCCTCATAGGCGCTGCCCGGCGGGTTCCAGGTGCGGCAGCTCACCTCCACCGGCTCCTGACCGAGGATGAAGCGCATCAGGTCGAAATGGTGGATGCCCATGTCGACCAGCAGCGGATAGGCCTCGGGATAGCGGTAGCCCTCCGGGGCATAGCGCCGGAAGTCGACCTCCACGGTGATCGGCGCGCCATAGGTGCCGCGCCGCACGATGTCGGCTGCGGCGGCCGCAACCGGGAAGAAGCGATAGTTCTGGCTGACGGCGAGCAGGCGGCCCTGCCGCTGCGCCAGGGCGACGAGGTTGCCGGCCTCCAGAACGGTCGCGGCGAACGGCTTTTCCAGGAGCACGTGGCGGCCGGCCTCCAGGGCCTGCGAGGCCACCGCATGATGGACAGCGGTGCGGACCGGCGCGACCACGCCCTCCGCCTCCACGGCGGCGAGGGCCTCGCCCAGCGAGGCGAAGAGCCGAGCCGACGGCACGCCCGCCGCTTCCGCCCGGGCGCGGGCGCCGGCATCGACGTCGACATAGGCGGCGATCTCGACGCCCGGCACGGCCGGCAGCACCTCCAGGGCCCATTGCGAGCCCCAGCCGCCGAGGCCGACATGGATCAGTCCGATGGCTTGCATGCTTCACCCCACGCTGGTTTGCTGCGCACCGCCCGCCGGCCGCACGCTGCCGGCAAACGCACGGGGCCGGATTTGGTTCGCCCCGGCGCCCACGGTGCCTATAGTGCCGATGGGGCCACACGATGACGCGCCCACGGACAAGGAGCCCCCGATGCCGCTGACCCTGCATGGATCCTGCCGCTGCGGCGCCGTGCATTTCTCGGTCCAGAGCCACACGCCCTATCCCTACCAGCTCTGCTACTGCTCGATCTGCCGCAAGACCGCCGGCGGCGGCTTCGCCATCAACATCATGGGCGATGCGCGCACGTTGAAGATCCGCGGCAAGCGCTCGATCGGCCTGTTCCATGCCGAGATCCGCGACGAGGACGGGCGCTGCGAGGTCTCCAGCGGCGAGCGGCGCCATTGCAAGGCCTGCGGCACGGCCCTGTGGGTCTATGACGAGGCCTGGCCGGACCTCATGCACCCCTTCGCCTCGGCCATCGACAGCGAGCTGCCGGTGCCGCCGGAGCGCACCCACCTGATGCTGCGCTACAAGGCCGGCTGGGTCGAGCCGGTGATCGGGCCGAAGGACCAGACCTTCGACCTCTATCCCGTCGAATCGATCGAGGCGTGGCACCGCACGCGCGGCCTGTGGGTGGACTGACGCCGCCCTTTGCGATCGCCGCCGGATCTGGCACACCGGTCCTAGTGTTCCGACTCTAACGGTTCGTTCCGAACCGTCAGCCCGGAACCCTAGTTGGTTCAATGCTTTGTGTTGTGCTTCCAACACAATGGTCAGGGACCAAGCGTCGGAAGCACAACACTAGCCCCGATGGAGACCAGCCATGGCACGGCACCGGTTCGAGCCGACACGCTATTCCAACGTCCTGGCGACCCTGGAGCCGGTCCTCGCCGTCGCCGACGGCGACACGGTGGTGACGACGACGCTCGATGCCGCCGGCCGCGACCGTGACGGCGTGCAGCGGGCGCCGCGCGGCAATCCGATGACCGGGCCGTTCTTCGTCGAGGGCGCCGAGCCGGGCGACGCTCTGCTGGTGCGCATCGACCGGATGACGCCGATCCGCGCCACCGGCTGGACCTTCTCGGTGCTCGCGCCCAACGTGGTCGAGCCCGGCGCCGTGGCGCGCCTGCCCGAGCGGCGCGAGGTGGAATGGGCGATCGACCCGCAGGCCGGGACGGCACGCCTCGCCGATGCCGGACGCGAGCTCACCGTGCCGCTCGCCCCGATGATCGGCTGCTTCGGCGTGGCGCCGCGGCAGGGCCAGGCCATCTCCACCGCGACCAGCGGCGAGCACGGCGGCAACATGGACTATCGCCGCTTCGCCCCGGGCACCACCGCCGGTTTCCCGGTCGCTGTGCCGGGGGCGCTGTTCTTCCTCGGCGACGGCCATGCCTGCCAGGGCGACGGCGAGATCGTCGGCACCGGCATCGAGACCGCCTTCGAGATCGAGTTCACGGCGCGCCTGCGCAAGCAGGCCGGCTTCGGCTGGCCGCGCGGCGAGACCGAGACCGACATCTTCACCGTCGGCAATGCCCGCCCGCTCGACCAGGCGCTGCAGCACGCCACCACCGAGATGCTGCGCTGGCTCGGCCAGGATTTCGGCCTCGATGCCACCGCCGCCAGCCACCTCCTCGGCCAGGCCGTCCGCTACGACGTCGCCAACGTGTTCAACCCGGCCTATTCCGTCGCCTGCCGCCTCGCCAAGCGCTGGCTGACCCGGCCGGAGGGCACGGCGGGCGGGCTGGAGGGGACGGGCTGAGACGATGACCACGACCATCTCCTTCACTCTCGACGACTACGGCGCGGCCTTCGTCGAAACTCAGGTCGCGGAGGGCCGCCATGGCAACGCAAGCGATGTCCTGCATGCCGCTCTCCGGCTACTCCAAGACCAGCAAGCGCGGCTCGCAACCTTGCGCGCGGCTCTCCTCGAAGGTGAGGAGAGTGGGCCTTCCACTGCATTCGATTTCGACGCCTTCATTGCCGGCAAGCAATGGGCCGGCAAGGCGGCTCGCCCCTCACTTGACCTGTTTGGGTCGTAGTGCTTCATCGGTGAATGCGCGCGGATCCGGTGCGCCGGCCAAGTGCGGCAGACGGTGTTCAGCTCTCCCGAGAAAGCCGCGAACGCCTGGAATGGGCAGATTGCAAAGACCGTAGAGGATTTTCTCCGACGCTTTGCGTCAGGCAGAGGCATCAATGGCACGCAGCATCGCCGCGATCGTAGAACCGAAGATCCTGACGTGGGCACGCGCCACGGCGGGGCTTTCGATCGACGACGCAGCGAGGAGCATCCAGACAAAGCCCGAGAAGGTCGAAGCTTGGGAAAGGGGCGAAGAGAGCCCGAGCATGGCTCAGCTCCGGAAAATGGCAGCCGCCTACAAGCGGGTCTTGAGTGATTTCTATTTGCCCGCAGTCCCCCGGGAAGGAGCGATACCGCACGATTTTCGTCGCCTGCCCGGCGAGGTTGCGCTGCATTATTCGCGCGCGCTGCGCTATCAGCTACGGATCGCGGCCGAGCGCCGCGAACTGGCGCTTGATCTAGCCGACGAGTTGGACAGTGAGGTTCCGACCGTCGATGGACATTTGCGACTCGATGCAGACGCCGAACAGTCGGGCGCGGAGCTACGCCGTCAGTTGCGCACGACGATAGACAAGCAGCGTATTTGGCGCGATCCGCGTGCCGGCTACAACGGATGGCGTGCTGCGATCGAGCGCGCGGGCATCCTGGTCTTTCAGGCCGTCGGCATCCCGACGACCGAAATGCTCGGCTTCTCGCTCAGCGAGCGCCCCCTGCCTGTGATCGGCGTGAATCGCAAGCTGCGCCCGAACGGACGTACGTTCACCCTGCTGCATGAATGCGTGCACGTGTACCTTGGGGAGAGCAGCATTTGCGACATCGAGGACGGCGTGCTGCGCCCCCCGGAGGAGGAGAGGGTCGAGATCTTCTGCAACGCGGTTGCAGCCGCTGCCCTGGTACCTCTTGACAACTTGCTTGCAGAGCCCCTCGTGCGTGCTCAGCCCGCCCGCCCCCGCGATTGGAGCGCTGCCGAGCTGGCGGCGTTGTCGCGCACGTTCAGCGTCAGCGAGGAGGTAATCTTGCGCCGGCTGCTCACCGCCGGACGCACGTCGCAGGATTTCTATGCAGCCCGCCGCGCGGCCTGGGGCGGCTTGATGCAGGACGTGCAACCGTCGGACCCTGACGCCGAAATGAAGCGCAATATGCCGCAGGAAGTTTTGAGCGATCTCGGCAGGCCGTTCACGCAGATCGTGGTCAACAGCTATCAGAATTCCTATACTTCATTGAGTGACGTGACGCGGTATCTCGGCCTGAAAGCCGAGAAGATTGCCAAGCTGGAAGAATTGTTGGCGGGGCACTAAATGGCCTCTCCGTCGATCTACTGCATTGACACCAGTTCAATTCTCACTTGGTACGTCGACATCTACCCTCCGGCGATCTTCCCAAAGCTTCCCGAACGGATCGAGCAACTGGTGGAAGTCGGGCGCATGCGGGCGCCCAAGGCTGTGTTCGACGAAATCAAAAGTGACGATTGCCACAAATGGGCCAAGGCCCAGACCGACCTCTTTGTGGAAGAATCGGTGGCGGTTCAGAGGATCGTGCGCCAGCTCATGGCCACCCATCACAACCCAGCCAAACCCTTGAAGGGCATCAACGGAGCAGACCCGTTCGTGATTGCCATGGCGAAGGCTGGCGGTCCCAACTGGGTCGTCGTCAGCGACGAGCATGCGGGAACGCTCGAAAGCCGCAAGATTCCCTTCGTCTGCAATGCCGAGGGAGTCTCGTGCATCAACTTCAAGGCGATGATGCTCGCAGAGGGATGGACATTCACATAGGTTCGCTCTCCGCCTGCACTTGCTGGAGCGCATGCGCGACTAGCACGTATTGCCCGGCCGGCTGGCGACGCCGTCGAAATCGGCCTCTGAGCCGAGGAGGCGCGCGCGCTGCTCGGCCGTCAGGGGCGGCAGGCAGGCGGCCTGGCTGCTGCTGCCGATCTGGATCTGGTTCTGGAGGCCATTCCTGAGCTGCAGGCGCGGCTGGACCGAGCGGATGTCGACGCCGTTGTCGAGGAAGACCTTGAGCACCTTCTGCAGCGCCGGGATCGGCACGTCGGCGCCGGCATAGACCACGTTGTAGCTGCCCGGCACCGTCGCCGACTTGGTGTTGAGCCGGGTGGCGAAGCCCGCCGCGGCGACCAATGGGGTGAGCTTGTCGGTCATCGCAGGCGTGTTCTGGCGCTCGAAGAACACGACGTCGATGGGATAGGCGAGCTGCACCACCATCTTGCCGCCGGCGCTGCCGGTGAGCTCGACCGGCTTGCCGAGCGCCATCGCGTCGGGGAGGTTGAAGCTCTCGGCATAGCCGGCCGAGAACAGCGAGCCGGACGTCCGCAACGTGATGGTCGCGCCGCCGGCGAGGCTCGGCTGCGGCAACGCGAAGAAGCTCTGGAAATTCTGCACCGCGATGGCGCCGGGCACCACGGGGAGCTGGGCCTGCGTCGCCGACGAGAGGTCGATGCCGAGCGCCGTGAGAGGGATGCTGGCGCCGCCGGCGCTCAGCGTGGCGTCGACCTGCGCGGAGCCGGCGGACTTGTCGACCGCCACGCTCTGGACAAAGAGCCTGCCGCCCGTCGCCGGCGCCGCCTGCGCCGGCCCGACCAGGCTCCACGCGCTCGATGCGGCCGCCAGGCCGTGCCCGCCCTCATCCCACAGAAGCCCCATCGTGTCGCTCGGCCCCGGATCGTCGCTGCTCTTCTCCAGCTGGATCTGCGCGATGCTGAAGCCGCTGAAGCCCTGCACGGCCGGCGTGTTGCCGCCGCCGGGATATTGCACGTTCAGGCTGATCCGGCCGGCGACGATCGCCCCGAGATATTGGAACGGCGACAGGGTGAGGCGGGCATCGCCGCTGCCGTTCACGGCATAGTAGTAGTCGCCATAGTGGATCGAGAAGCCGGGCCGCGGCGGGCTGTATTGCGGGCGGGTGTCGCTGGCGCTCACCCGGCCGTTGGCCACGGCCTGCTGGCGCTGCTCCGCCGAGGACTTGACCATGAGGCTGGCCGAGACCGGGATCGAGGCGATGGTGGTCAGCACGACGGCATAGGCGAGGAGCGCCGCCACCAGGATCCGGTTCGAGCGGACGGAAAGCCATTGGGCCGCGCGGGTGGCGAAGCCGGCAGCCGGGCCGGGCTCGGCCTCCGCCTCAGGCTCGGCCCGCCGGGCCTCCGGCGCGGGCCGCGCCGCCACGCTCGCCGCCAGTGCGGCCAGCCGCGCCCGCTTGTCGGGCGGCAGCAGCTCGGATTCGGCCAGGGCCTTGAGGAGCTCGACGACGAATCCCTGGTTGTTGGCCTTGCGAACCAGCTGGAAGACCTGCGTCCGCCAGACATCGGCCTCGACATAGTCGTCCAGCTGCTTGTCGAGCGCGGTGTAGAGCAGTTGCTCCAGGTCCGCGCGCTCGACGTGGCGGTTCACGATCTCGACGACGTCCTGAACCTCTTCGCCGGTGAGCACGCCCGCCATCCCCGCCTCCTCAAGCTGCCCCGGCCAGGGCGATCGCCCGATCCTTCAGCCAGGCGGCGACGAGGCCGATCGGGATGCCCTGGTTGTAGGTCGGGGTCCAGTTGGGATCGCCGGCATGGTGCAGCGCCAGCAGCCCGAGGCTGGCGTCGAACACCGGGGAGCCGGAAGAGCCGGGCTCGGTGTTGGCGTCGTAGCGCAGCCGCAGGCCCGAAGGCACCGGCGCCTCGACCACGCCCGAGGCCAGCGACAGCGGCGCGCCCTGCGGATGCTGGACGATGAAGACGACGTCGCCCTCGCTCGCCCTGGGCGCCTCGACGCTGAGCGGGATCGAGCCGCGGAGGCCGGTCCCCTTCGCGTCCCGCCCCACCGGCTCGGCCAGCCGGACCAGCGCGAAATCGAGATCGCCCGGGCCTGCAGCGCCGGCGCCGGCCGTGAGATCCGCCTGCGCATAGGGCGCGGAGGCCACCAGCCACTGCGCCGCCGCCTTCACCACCCGGCCGGGCTGGTCGGCCCCGTCGCGGGTGGAATAGTCGAAGCGGAAGGCGAGGTCGGCCGGCGCGGCGACACCCTTCGCCTCCGCCTCCACCACGTGATAATTGGTCAGGACGAGGTCGTCGGCCACCAGGAAGGCCGTGCCGTACATCTTGCCTTCGACCCGGCAGACCCGCCCCTGGATCCTGACCAGCAGGTCGAGCCAGCGCCCGAAATCGCGCATGGTGGAGCGGTCGCGGACGATCTTCTCCAGCGGCCCCGTGGCGGCAGCCGCGCCGGCAGGCTGGCTCGGCGCCACCAGCCCGAGCGTCGTCCGCAATCCCTTGATGCGCGGCGCATCCGGCCGCTCCGCCTCGATCGCCTCGATGAGCCGCTGGCCGAAGCCCTGCATCTGGCTGGCGCGCACCACCCGGAACACCCGGAATTCCCAGGTGCCGGGCTCGGCGAGGTCGTCGATGTCCCTGTCCAGGTCGGTGGCGAGCAGCATGGTGAGCTGCTCCTCGTCGAAGCTCGAGCGGATCGCCTCGACGACGACCTTGACCTGTGCGCCCGTGAGGTTCTCCAGATCAACCGCCATGGCGGACCTCCCCTGCCGAGGCGAGGGCGAACGCGGCCGGCCGCGCCGGAGCGGCCCGTCGTCCCGTCCGGCCCCGCTTGACGCGACGTGAATGGATGCGCGCCGGCATGGCCGCCGCCTCAGGCCGAAACCTTGCCGGCGCTGCGGCGCGTCCTGCTCCGCCGCGGCCTTGCCGCCGCTGCGGCCGGCGCCGAGGACTCGCCGTGGCAATGGTCGGGCATGCGCGACTGGTCGCTCGCCAGGCCCGGATCCTCCTCGATCAGCGCGGAGAAGCGCCCCTCGGCGATGCCCTCGGTGTTGTCGAGCATGATGAAGTCGGCCTCGTCCTTGGTATAGGCCGGATCCCAATGGGTGTTCTCCGGCACATGGCAATGGCCGTAATGGCCGCCCTTGCCGTCCCAGTTCGCGGCGTTGCGGTTGTGGCCGCCGGGATCGCGGCCGTCGACCGCCGGCTTGGGGCGGCCGTTCGGCCAGACCTTGGGAATGCCGTGCGTCGCCTCGAGCCAGCGGCAGAGCCGGCGGACATTGTCGAGCGTCGCCCGGGTCTTCGGGCGATGGGCGAAGCCGACCACCTCGATCTGGATGGCGGAATCCCGGTTGGTCTGCACGCCGCCCGGCGCGTTGCGCAGCGCCCGCGCCGCCATGCCGGTGTCGATGTGCTGGTAGACGGTGGTCGCGTCCACGGTGAAGTGCGGGTCCGAGCGATGCGCCTTGAAGGCGTCGAAGGCGCCCTGGGCCGTGCCGCCCTCGGTGGTGTGGTGGACGATCTTGAAGGGGCCGCCGGTGTAGGAGCCCGACGGGCCGCTGATCGGCTTGGAAACGGCGAAAGGACACATGGGCATGGGGGTTCTCCCGTGAAGCGGCCGGTGGTCAAGCCACCGGCAGGGCGGCCCAGCCGGTGGTCAAGCCACCGGCAGGGCGGCGAGGCCGGCTTCGAACAGCCTCGCCTCGCGTTCGCGGCGCATCTGCAGCCCCGGCACGCCCGGCCACAGGCGCTTCATCGAGCGCAGGTCGCCGGGCACCGCGGCAAAGGCGGCCGCCGCCATGTGCTGCTTGATGCTGCGCATCTCGGCATAGCGGTCGCCGGCCTTGGTGAAGGAGGCGCCACGGTTGTAGGTGAGCGAGACCAGGGCACCGAGGCAGTCCGGGCCGATCCTGGCCGTGTTGGCGAGCGAACGCTCGACCAAGCCCACCCAGCGCGGCATCACCTTGCCGCGGTGCACCTTGATGGCGGCGTCCCAGGACACGTCGACCGAGGCCTTCAGCGCCCTGGCGATCGGCTGGGCCGAACCGCCCTGCACGCCGACGGCCCGCTCCAGGGCGGTAACCATGGCGGCGGGAATGGCATCGTCCCAGTCGGCGTGGAGCTGCGCCCGGGTGGCATAGCCGACGTCGTAGCCGATGCCGATGGTCACGCCCGAGGCGCCCTGCGGCCAGGTCGGGCTGCGATATTTCTGCTCGTAGATCTGCTGGCTCGACACTTCGAACTCGACGATCAGGTCGAAGGCACGCTGCGAGATCGGCGTCGCCGATCCCGGGCCGGAGATCTGCGGGCCTTCGAGCACGCCGCGCCCGGCCTCGTTGTCCCACCACCAGGCCAGGCCTTCGCGATCCCCGCGAGCCTGCTCGAGGAAGGCCTCCTCGATCGGCGCCTCGATCAGGCTGTCGGCTTTGCTGCTCATGGCTCTCTCCTGTTGAAGGATTCCCCGCCGCGACACCGCGGTCCGGAGGCCGTCTCTCATCTGCAATCCGCCCGGCCGGCCGACGAGGGCGGCATCCCCTCAGCCGCCCGGCCTTGCCGCCATGGCGGCGAGCAGGGTCGGGCTCGGCGCCAGCGCCCCGGTCGTCGCCTCCAACTGCGCGGCGCCCTGCCGGGCGAGGCCGGCCTGCATCGCCAGATGCGACAGCTCGGCGGCGAAGCGCCGGTCGGCCGCCGCAGCCGCCGGCGCCGGCACGCCCTCCAGCATCGGCGCCGCGACCGGGCTCTCGGCCAGCAGGCTGCGCAGCGAGCGCAGCCCGTCGGCCACGGCGGCCGGGCCCGGCATCTCCTCCAGCGCGGCCGGGCCGAGGCCGCGGCCCAGCAGGCCGGCGGCATCGACGACGCCGGCACCGAACTCGTCGGGGTCGAGGCCGGGCACCCGGCGCGCGCTGGCCCGCAGCAGCCCGACGAAGCGGGACTGGACCGTCTCGCCCGGCCCGAGGCTGCGCCGGATCGCGTCGGGCCCGTGATGCGCCAGCCACAGCGCCGCCACCCCGGCCGTCAGCGCCACGGCGAAGGAGGTGCCCTGGCCGCCGGCGACGCTTTCGGGGCTGCCGCCATTGGCGGGCGAGCGGTTGGCCCGCGGCACGAACTCGCCGGGCGCCGATATGTCGACGGCCTCGCCGCGGCAACTGCCCTTCCAGGGGCGATCGGCCCGGTTCGAGCCGGCGACGGCGATGACCTCCTCGTAGCGGGCGGGCCAGACGACGAAGCCGACGCAATTGCCGGCGGCGGCGAGCACGATGACGCCGTCGCGGATGGCAGCGTCGATGGCGGCGCGCAGCGCGCTGCTCCAGGGGCCGCCGAGGCTCATGGTGATCACCTCAGCCCCGTTGCGGCGCGCATGCTCGACGGCGGCGGCGACGCGGCCGTGGTCGAACACGACGACGCTCTCCACCGCCCGCAGCGGCACCAGGGTGGCGAGCGGCGCCGAGCCGGCCATGATGCCCGCGATGCGGCTGGCGACGACGCTGGCGGTGCCGGTGCCGTGGCCGGGATTGCCGCCATAGTTCATGGGGTCGGTGGCGCCGGGCCTGTCGGCGACGAAGTCGTGGGCGCGTCCGAGGTCGAGCATCCCCGGCTCGATCTCGACATGGTCGGCGACGCCGGTGTCGGGCTGGAACACGCTGATCCCCTCCCCGCGTGCCCGGCCGCCGGCCGCCGGCGCCGTCTCCCAGGCGGCGCGGGCGCGGATGGCGTCGAGCGCCCAATAGGGCAGCGCCGGCGTCGGATCCCCGGCCTGGTCGACCCAGCAGCCGGGCGGGAAGGCGTCCAGCCCCTCCAGGCCGGGCTCGGCGCTCTCGCGCACCACGTAGAAGCCGGCCCCGGTCTCGGGCTCGGCCGTCACCGCCCCGCTGGCGTCGGCCATGGCATAGGCGAGCTCGAATGGGCTGCCGGCGAGGTCGGCGACGCGCACCCCGGGAATGCTCGCCGCCAGGAAGCGGTCGAGCCCGCCGGGCGCAGCCCGGGACGGCGGATCCGCCAGGAGCGGCGCCACCTCCACCTCGATGCCGAGCGCCAGGCGCAGACGCGCCGCCACGGCCGCGGGGGGCTGCGCCGCATCGAATTCGAGAACGACACGCAGTGTCCGCCGGGATGGCGCGGCGCCGGGCGCGCGCTGCAGCGACCGGACCTGGTCGAGAAGGCGCTCGCGTTCCGTCATCGCCCCGGCCCCTGAGCGCCCGGCCTCGGGCCCACGCCCGGTTCGAGCCTCGCGTCCGCATCGTCCGGAAGCACGGCAGCGACGGTCCCGGCGAGAGCTGGGACCCCAGCCCGCCGAAACGCGCGGCGCGAACAATCGACGGACAAAGCTATGGGGTCAACAGTAACGTCAGCAATAACTTTACGTCAAGTTCACGGCGTGACACCATGTCCCTGCGGAATCTGCGACAATGCCGAATTCTCCGGCGCAGCGCCGGCCGGCAGCCCGGCCGGCGGCGACACCCGGACCCGACAGCCTGCATCGATATCCTGGACCGACGCCCACCCCGGAGCCCTCGCCATGGCCGCACCTACGGAACGCCTGAAGTCCTATCTCGACCGCATCCTGCCGGCCGCGAGCCCGCTGGAGGCGCTGGCCGAGGACCGCTCCGGCCTGGAGTCCCTGGCCGAGCGCAAGGCGCTGCCCAAGAGCCGGGCCGACATGGCGCGCAACGCCGTGCAGAAGGCGAGCACCGGCAAGGCGCTGACGCCGCCCGAGCAGTTCGCCCTGGAGGCGATCATCATCCCCGACCAGCGTCCGGCGATCGACATCGTCGACGGCGACTATGCCGTGAGCCACCCGCTCTGGACGCATTTCGTCACCGATCCGGCGATCCACGCCAATATCCGCCGGGCCATCCCCGCCATCGGCCGCATCGAGCTGCCGAACCATCCGAGCCTGCCCTATGGCGGCACCGGCTTCGTCGTCGGCGCCGACCTCGTCATGACCAACCGCCACGTCGCCGAGATCTTCGCCTCGGGGCTCGGCTTGCGCGACCTCGTCTTCCGCTCGGGCCTCACGGCCGGGATCGACTTCAAGCGCGAGCGCGGCCGCGACGGCTCGACCTTCCTGACGGTGCGCGAGGTGGCGATGATCCATCCCTATTGGGACATGGCGCTGCTGCGGGTCGAGGGCCTGGCGCCCGAGCAGGCGGCGCTCTCCCTGGCGCTGCGCGATCCCGACGCGCTGGTCGACACCGAGGTGGCGGTGATCGGCTATCCCGCCTTCGATCCGCGCAACGACGCGGCGGTGCAGAACGAGGTGTTCGGCGGCGTCTACTACGTCAAGCGCCTGCAGCCGGGCAAGATCATGAGCCGCGCGCCGATCCTGAGCTTCGGCAAGACGGTCTCGGCAATCCGCCACGATTCATCCACCCTGGGCGGGGATTCCGGCGCCGCCGTGGTGGAGGCGGCGACCGGCAAGGTGATCGCGCTGCATTTCGGCGGCGTCTATCTCGACGCCAATTACGGCGTGCCGGTCGCCGAGCTCGGCCGCGACGGCCGCGTCACCGCCCTGCAGCTCGACTTCGACGGTCGCCCGAGCCCGGGCGCGGCGCCGTGGGAGGACTGGTGGCGCAGGACCGATCCGCAGGAGGCGCCCGCCGCGCCGCCCGCAACCGCGCCGGAGCCCGCCGGCCAGCCCGCCCTGCGCTCCGCCGGCCCCGACGGCGCCACCTGGACGATCCCGATCGAGATCAGCATCCGCCTCGGCACGCCCACGGCGGCCGCGGCCGCCGTCCCAGCCGCGGCGGCGATGGAGGCCATGGTCGAGCCGACGCACGACGCCGACTATTCCACGCGCCGGGGCTATGACGCAGGCTTCCTCGGTGTGCCGGTGCCGCTGCCCGGCGCCCGGGATGCCGACAGTGTGGTGCGCTTCGCCGGCGGGGAGACGATCCCCTATCACCATTTCTCCCTGGCCCTGCACAAGGCCCGGCGCATCGCCCTGTTCACCGCCTCGAACCTCGACGGCAGCGCCGCCGCCAAGAAGCCGGACAAGGACCACGCCTATGACCGCAAGAGCCTGGGCGGGCTCGGCCGTGTCGACATGGAGAAATGGTTCATCGATCCGAGGATCGACCCGCGCTTCCAGCTGCCCGACCGCTTCTTCACCAAGGACAGGGGCGCCTTCGACAAGGGCCATATCGTGCGGCGCGAGGACGTCGCCTGGGGGCGCAGCTTCGAGGAGGTGCGCTTCGCCAACGGCGACACGTTCCACGTCACCAATTGCTCGCCGCAGGTCAGCGGCTTCAACCAGTCCGCCGCGGGGCAGGACAATTGGGGCGACCTTGAGAACTACGTGATGAAGCAGGCGGCGGCCGAGAAGCTCTGCCTGTTCGCGGGGCCGGTGCTGGCGGAGGACGACCCGATCTTCGTCGGCGTCGACGATATCGGGCCGGTGCGGGTCAAGATCCCGCGGCAATATTGGAAGGTGGTGGTCGCCGCTTCGGACGGGAGCCTGCAGAGCTTCGGCTTCGTGCTGCGCCAGGACCTCGCCGACGTGCCGCTGGAATTCGTGGTCGACGCGGTCTGGCAGAAATACATGGTGCCGCTCGCCGCGCTCGAGGCGCTCAACCCGCTGGTGCGCTTCCCCGACGCGGTGCGTGCGGCGGACCAGTCCGGCCGGGCCGGCGGCGAGGCGGTGCGCCGGAGCCTCGCCATCGCCATGGCGCCGACGGCCTGAGCCTCCGGCTCAGGGCAGGCGATAGCCCCGATATCCCGCATCGGGGTCGAGCCGGCCGGGAGGGGAGACCCGCGCCCGCTCGGCGAAGCCGGCATGGTCGACCAGCGCGATCTCGGCGGCGGGCGCCTCGCGCGGATCTTCGGCGGCCGGCCAGGCCCGGATGCGCAGGGCGGCGATCCCGGCCGCGCCGGCCCGGGCGAAGACGGCGTAGCGGCCGTCGGGTCGGCGCAGCCCGGCGATACGGCGCACCGGCGGCACGCGCTCGACCGGGCCCGGCGTGGCGGCCCCGGCCGAGCTCCCGCGCGGCAATGCCGAGAGCTCGACCGCGAAGCCGCGGCCCTCGTCCGCCGACAGGCCGATCCAGAACGCCTCCTCATCCGCCACCGGCAGCAGGAAACGGCCGGGTGTGCCCGCCGGCATCGGCGCCAGCGCGCCGAGGCTCGACGGCGCCGCGCCGACCTCGCCCGAGGCGGGGCGGGCGAAGCGCTGGAACGACAGCGCGAGCGCCCCGCATCGCAGGCCCGCCGGGGATGCCTGCCAGTCCATGCCCGCTGCGATCATTCCCGCAGCTTATCATGCCCTCTGCGGAGGGCGCGAAGCGCCGCGGGCGGCAATTGCAGGGCCGCGGCGCGGCTGCGCAGGCCCCGCGCCTCCGCGGCGGTCGCGCGGGGCTTGCGCGGCGCCGGCTCCGCCGCGAAGGACTCCAGCGACTCCAAGGCCGACTGGGGCCGAGCGCCCTTCCGCACGCCGAACGGCCGCTTCAGGATGGGCTCGAACGATTCGGCCGACACCTCGCCGGTCTCCGCCGGCCGCTCGCCGAAGGCGATATCGGCGAGGGCCTCGCGGTAATCGGCCTGCACCGCCGCATCGACGGACCAGGCGAGGAAGGGCGGCACGGGCGCGAGCGCATGCACGCGCTGCCAGAGCGACAGCGGCACCAGCCCCGGCTGGTCCTGGCTGGCAGCGATGATCAGGCGCCAGCTGCGCTCGAACATCGGCGGCGTGCGCAGCGGCCGGGTCCGCCGCAGGCCCCGGTCGGGGCAGCGCAGCGACAGGGCCTCGACATCGGGATGCTCGTCGCCCACGAGGTGGCGCAGGTTGCGCACGACCGTGTCGAGATCCGCGAGCCCCTCGCGGCGCTCACTGCGCTCATGCTGCAGCAGCAGGAGGTGGGCACCGACGATGCCCTCGATCGGATTGGCGAACTTGCGCACCAGCAGGCTCTCGAGCTCCGCGCCGAGAATCGGCCGCTCGTCGGCCAGGGCGAGGCGCGCCTTTTCCAGCAATTCATCCTCTGCCCGCAGCCCTTCACCCGGCCGGCGCATCAGGAAGGAGAGGCGCGGCCGCACGTCGCCCGTGCCGTCGGCCATCCGACGCAGCAGATAGGTCTCCAGCCGCCAGCCGCCGGGGACGACCAGCGCCTGCTCGAAGCGCTGGTCGGCAAGCGCGTGGCGGAGAAAGTAGGTGCCCGGCGCGACGGAGACCGTGCACGTGGCGAAGGGGTCGCCCTGCTCCGAGCGCCTGCCATCGGTCTCGAGGTCGGCGAGGAGCCGGCCCTTGGCGTCGACCAGGCGGACGCCCTGCCAGGGCTTGGCCTGCGGCGAGGAGCCGGCCTCGCTCCAGCTGCGCGCCATGATCATCAGCTCGGCACCCCGGCCACGGACGAGGTCGGAGGTGCCGGCCGGCCGCTCGGCCGAGTGCCGGGCCGAATCGACCTGGTCCTTGCGCGTGGCGAAGGCATTGTGGAAGGGCACGGACGAGGCGATCCTCTGCGGCAGCTCGAGGCGCAGCTCCAGCGTCGCCGGCGCCAAGGCCTCCTCGATGCCGGGCGGCCGGGCCGACTGGACCGTGGCCCCGTCGAGGGCCAGCACCCGGCTCGTCACCTGGCGGCCGATGCGGATACGGGTCTTGTAGAGGCCAAAGGGCAGCCTCGTGGCGAGGCGCCCGCCGGCGGTCTCCCGCGGCGAGAAATCGGCGGCGACGACGCTGATCTCGGCGGTGGGATCGTCGGGCTCGACGGTGAGCGGCAGCATGGCGCCCGGCACCGGCTGCATCACCGGCGGACCGCGCTCCGTCACCGCGATGCTGCCGGCGCGGACCACCTCGAAGCCTTGACGGTAGCCCGCACCCTCGACGAGGTGCAGGCCGGCGGGCAGGCGCAGGGCCAGCTCGGCTGCCGCGACGAGCTGCCTCGGCTGCGGCGCCTCCGTCCCCGACCACAGCCGCGCCGGCGCGCCGATCGCCTCCGCGGGAAAACGCAGCGTCACGTCGAACAGCAGCGGCGTCACGGCACGAGCGAAGACGAGGCTCTCATCCTCCGCCACGATCTCCGGCTCCTGGGACACGTCGGGATCGCGGCGGTCGACCTCGCTGAGCCAGGGCGAGACGGCGTTGCGCAGCCAGTTGGCCAGGCTGCGGCCGGTGATCTGGCTCGCGGTGTTGACGGCGGCCCCGCGCAGGCCCTGCAGCAGCGCCCAGGTGAAGAGGCCGTGCACCTGGCCGCCGTCCTCGGCCACCGGCGCCTCGACCGCCTTGAGCGGGCGCTGCGCGGCGAAGGCGATGAAGCTGGCGCCGGGCGGATCGCCGACGGTGATCGGCGTGAGCGGCGCCGGCGTCGGCGTCGCCGTCAGCACCCGGTTCATGCAGCAGTCCATCAACAGCACATATTCGCGGAAATAGCCGGCGTCCTGCCACCATTGCAGCCAGAGGCTGGCGCCGATATTGGCGGTGATCCGCTCCGGGCCGGCATTGCCGGCGAGCAGGCAGCCCTGCCGGACCTGGGGCGAGAAGCCGTGGCCCGACATGTGGACGTAGAGGCGGCGGCCGACGCGCCGGGGGCGGCCCGCCGCCATATTGGCGAGGGCGAAGCGTTCGATGGCGAGGAAGGCGCCCTGCTCGAGCTCGTCACGCGTCGGCTGGCCCGGAGGCGGCGGGGCGCCCGCGGATTTGATGCGGATGACGTTGGCCTCGGGCAGGCCGCCTCCCGCGGGGTCGGTCAGCCAGGCATGGACGGCGTCGGCGTCGTTGCCCGGGCCTTCCAGGTCCGCCGGCGGATCGGTGAAGCCGGGATAGGCGGACAGCCCAATGACGACGGCATAGTGATCCTCGTTCATAGCCGGCCGGGATAGACGTTCCGGATCAGCGTCTCGTCGTCGGCCGAAAGGTCGGCGTTGAGGCCGGCCGAGGTGCCGTCGAGGGTCCAGGCCTTCGGGATCGGGTACATCATGATCGAGTGGGGATCGACGGGGGTGGCGACGACCGCATCCGGCGCGTAGACCTTGAACATGTTGGTCTCGATGGTCGGCAGGTCCCAGTTGTTGGGCGGGCCCTCCAGGTCGTGGATCACCGCGTCGCGGTTCCACTTGATGCCGTGCTTGGGGCTCTGGTGCTCGTGGATGAGCCCGATGGCGTGGCCGAACTCGTGCAGCACCACGCGCCGCAGCTCGTCGTCGGACGAGGCATCGGTGAGCCAGCCATAGTTCATGGTCGGCTGCGGCTCCGGAATGGTGCGGCACATGGTGCCGAGATAGGACCAGGAGCCCTTGCCGGGGGCAAACGCGATGCGGATGTCGGTCGGCCCGGCGGCGAGGAAGCTGAAATTGAGGTTGGCGATCTTCGTCCATCGCAGGGCGACGTCGCGCACCCGCTGCTGCAGGGCCGGCGAGCCGCCGAGGAAGCGGATGCCGATCGAGGCGCCGTTGTCCCAGCGCGCGTTCTTGAGGACGGCCGCCTTGTGGGAGGTCAGGGCCGCCCTGTCCGGCGCCGGCAGGTCGTCCGGCGTCATGCACACGCAGAAGCGATCGGGATTCTCAGCCATGGTCCGTCCCCCCTATTTCGTGCGCGGATTGGTCGCGGCCACCTGCTCCAGCGCAGCCTGGCGGCCCTCCAGGGCGGCGAGGCGGCCGCCGAGATCGATGTCCATCGGCGGCCGGTCGCCGGAGGGCGGCGTGCCCTGGATCTCCTCGTCGGCGGCCGGCTTCTTGCGGCGGCCGTCGAGGAACCAGGTGGCGCCGAACACGCCGCCGGAATTATGCACGAGCACGATGAGCGCGATGAAATAACCGAAGAAGCCGACGAACAGGCCGATGCCGTAGGCGCCGAACAGCGCCTTGTCGGCCCCGCCGAACAGCGAGGTGACGCCGGCGCCGCCGACGATGCCGACGATGGTCGTCAGGTCGCTGAACTGGACGTCGGCCTTGCGGTAGCGGTTGATGTAGTAGACGAGCCAGCCGATGATGCAGCCGAAGCCGGCAGCACCGAGACCGGGAATGCAGCTGCTATCCATCGCCTGATCCCCCTTCCGCGCGATCCGCGCTCACGCCCCTTCCGGCCAGATGCGACCGCCAGGCCGCATGTGCCGCCGCCCCAGCCACGGCGCCGGCCAGCACAGCCGGCCAGGCCCCGGGCACGGCGAGCCAGCAACCGGCGGCGGCGAGGCCGAGGAAGGCGGCAGCCGGCAGGGACGCAGGGCGAAGGACCAACCGCGCCAGCCAGCCGCACACGACCCCGAGCGCCAGCGCGCCGACGACGATCATGGCCCGCTCTCAGTATTTATCCAGAACACAATCGGTCATGTCGCAATCTTCCGCAACGGAAATATCGCATTCCGGGCACATGCTGTTCTCGTCGAAACGCGTCGCACGCGAAGGGCCGCGCGAAGGCGCATTGTCGGCGGGCGTTGGCGCGGCCCGAGGGCTCGCAACGTTCCGGCGCGGCCGGTCGTATTCGCCGGCATGCCACGCATGCTGCCATGGGGGATGCCAGTGACCACCCAGCGCTTCAACCTCGTCACGCAATGGCGCCTCGATGCGCCCATCGCGGCGGTGTGGGCCGCCCTGATCGCCGTGGAGGCGTGGCCGGACTGGTGGCGCGCCGTGCGGCGCGTCGAACTGATCGAGCCCGGCGACGCCGGCGGCCTCGGCGCCGTGCGGCGCATGACCTGGCGCACCGCCCTGCCCTACACGCTGACCTTCACGACGCGCACCAGCCGGATCGAGCCGATGACGGCGATCGAGGCGCAGGCCTCGGGCGAGCTCGACGGCGTCGGGCTCTGGACCCTGCGGGCGGAGGGCGGCGGCACCCTGGCCCGCTACGACTGGCGCGTCGAGCTCGGCAGGCCATGGATGCGGGCGCTCGCTCCGGTCCTGCGCCCGGTCTTCGCCTGGAACCACGGCGTGGTCATGGGCTGGGGCGAAGCCGACCTCGCCCGCCACCTGGTGCGGCCGCAAGCCGGTCGGCCCGGTGCGGCATGATCGGCGCCGGCCGATTCGGGCGAGGCTTGCAGCGAGCCGGCTTCAGGCCCAGCCACAGAAGCGGCCCTGCCATGCCTCGATGGTCGCCCGGGCGAGCGCCATGGTCCGCTCGTCCGGCGGCGGCGTGAGACCGCAGAGCCGCCAGCGCCCCTGGGAGGGGCAGTCGTCGCCGGCAACACGGACCGCCTGCACATGCTCCAGGCCGCGAACCCGGCGCAGGATGGCGAGGCACAACGCCTCCAGGCATGCTTCGCTCATCGTGGTATGGTGATCGACCTCGGCGCGCAGGGTCATGCCATGCCTCATTAATATATAATAACTATATACATTATAGCTATTAGAAACACCTCGATGCTGTCAATGCGATCGTGGCGCTCTCGGATCGGGTGCTGCGCCGAAGCCGGACGGGTCCAGCTGCGGACGCCGCTCCGGTATCGCCGCCGGACGACAGGCGGATGACGAATTTGTGAAAGGCGGCGTCACCCCTCTCCGAGGCATCCGGACGTCGGGGATGTGGACCGGGCTTTTTTGAAAGAACGCACCCTGCGGTCCGCTGCTCCATCAGCACTGGTCGGGGCACGCGTCCAGGTCCTCGCTCCGCGCCCGAGGCGTCCATCTTGCGATCCTCGCCAGCTCGCCGACTGTGGGCTCAACCGCCGCTCGGCACACCTGGACGGTCCTGCTCGCGACGAAGGGATACTCGGTGACAAGCGTGATCTCTCGTATCCATGGACGTTGACCAGGTTCAGCGCATGCCGTACAAACGTTTGTATTCGCCAATTGGAGTTCGCCTATGTCCCTTCTCACGACGCTGCAGATCGATGTCGAGAAACTCGCGCCGCCGACAGGCCGCAAGCCGACCGAGGCGGAGCGCATCTCGGGCGATCCGGCGTTCCGGACCTGGCTGCAGGACACGTCCTTCGACGGCAAGGTGAAGACGGGCATCTGGGAGGCGACCCCCGGCCTCACGCATGCCATCAAGGACGGCGTCTACGAGTACTGCCTCATCCTCGATGGCGTGGTCGAGATTGCGGAAGAGGGCGGCGAGACGAGGACGTATCGCAAGGGCGACAGCTTCGTGTTCAAGCCCGGTTTCCGCGGCACCTGGAGGACCGTCGAGACCGTGCGAAAGATGTTCGTGGTCGTCAGCTGACAGCCTCCGGCCGTCGTGGCGGCGGCCGGTGCGTCGCCTTCAACGGCTCCGGGAGAGCCTGCCGCAACTTCCCCGAACGATCAGCTCGTGCCTCAGCACCACGTTTTCCGCCTTGCCTGCGCCCTCGGTCAGGTTGCGGAGCAGGATGCGCCCGCCGGCACGGCCCATGTCGCGGCGTGGAATGTGGATGGTGGAGAGCGGCGGGTTCATGACGACGCTGAAGGGAATGTCGTCGAATCCAACGAACGACATGTCGTCCGGCACCCGGATGCCTTTTCCTGTGGCGAGGCTGATCGCGCCCATGGCCATTTCGTCGCTGGCGCAGATGATCGCGGTCGGCCGGTCGGGCAGTGCCAGGAGCCGCTCCATCGCTTCGATGCCAGCCTGGATGTTGAAGGCCTGTGAAGGAATGACGGCGGGATGGGCGCCGGCCGACCGCATGGCCCGCCTGTACCCTTCCGCGCGGGCCTGGAAGGTCGGGCTGTCGAGCGGTCCGCTCAGATGCACGATGCGGCTGTGCCCGAGCGCCAGCAGATGGGCGACCGCAGTCTCCATCGCCGCCCTGTTGTCGATATTGACCTGCGGGATGCGCTTGTCGGGCACCATGCGCGTGACCGCGACGACATGCTGCTCGTAGTTCGGAAAATTGCGCACGACCTCGGGCAGCAGGCCGGTCATCAGGATGATGCCGTCCGCGGCGCCTGTCAGAAGCTGGTTGGCGAGGATCTCCTGTCGCTCCGGGTCGTTGTGCGTGCTGCCGACGAGCACGCTGTAACCATGCTCTTGCACGGCCTCCTCGATCCCGAGCACGACCTCCGGGAACGTCGTCGCGGCGATGTTGCCCAGCAAGACGAGAATCTGGTTGGAGGACCGGCTTCGCAGCATGCGGGCGCCGTGGTTCACGACATAGCCCGTCTCCTCCACGATGCGTCGGATCCGCTCCTTGGTTTCTTCCGTCACGCGCGGGGAGTTCGCCAAGGCCCGGCTGACGGTCGAGATGTCGACCTCCGCCATGCGGGCGATGTCCGTCATCGTCGGGCGCTTGTGCCTGGCCTGATCCATCTTCTCCTGCCTGCCGACATCTGACCCTGGCCGGCTTTCCGCTTCGACCAACTGACACGAACCGATGTCGAGAGGCGGAAAATGCCGGGAGCGGGCTGCGCCCACACCTTCCTGACTGTAGCGGATTCGTCCCCGTCATAAAGTTGAAATGACGCCGTTGACTCTCGTACAAACGTTTGTATAGTTCGGTACATACGATTGTATCGGGAGATGACAGCGTGCCGACAATATCGGTTCAGCTCTACACGCTGCGCGCGATCGAGGACGATGCCCGCATGCTCGATGCGGTGGCGCAGGCCGGCTACGACCATGTCGAGCACTACGGGGCGACCTTTGCTCGCGCGGGCGCGCTGGCGCCGCTGATGGCCGATCGCGGCATCAAGGCCAGCGGCAGCCATGTCGCGCTGCAGGACCTCAGGGACGACATGTCCCGCGTTGCCGCCAATGCAGCCACGCTCGGCATGACATCGCTGTTCGTGCCCTCGGTGCCGGTGCCGCAGCGCGACATGGACGCCGCAGGCTGGCGCGGGCTCGGCAAGGAGCTCGCCGGGCTCGCGGACGCGGCGGCCGGGCACGGCCTGACCCTCGGCTATCACACGCATGATTGGGATTTCCGCCCCAAGGAAGAGGGCAAGGCGGCGCTCGATCTGGTGTTCGAGGCGGCGGGTTCGGCGCCCGTCGAATGGGAAGCCGACATCGCCTGGCTGGCGAAGGCAGGGGTCGATCCGCTGGCCTGGCTGGACCGTTATTCCGATCGCCTGTCCGCGGTCCATGTGAAGGATCTGGCGCCTGCCGGCACCAACGAGGAGGAGGCGGGATGGGCCGATGTCGGCGCCGGCGTCCTCGATTGGCCGGTGCTCTGGCGGGCTGCGCTGTCCAGGGGCGCCGAGGTCATGGTCGTCGAGCATGACAAGCCGCTCGATCCGGCGAGGACCGTCGCCGGCGGCCTCCGCTACATCCGGGACACTCTGCTTTGACCCGCCGTCCCATGAAGATCGGCATCATCGGCTGCGGCGTCATCAGCGGCGCCTATCTGAGAGGCGCTGGACGCTCCTCGCGCCTGTCCGTCGCGAGCGTGGCCGACATCGATGCGAGCGCCGCCGGAGCGCAGGCCGAGGCGTTCGGCGTGCGGTCCCGCACCGTCGAGGCGTTGCTGGCCGACCCGCAGATCGGTCTCGTGGTCAACCTCACCGTGCCGGCCGCCCATGCGGAGGTCAGCGGCCGGATTATCGAAGCCGGCAAGCACGTCTATTCCGAAAAGCCGCTGGGCGTCAGCGCAGCCGAGGCCCGCCGGCTGATCGCCCTCGCCCAGGCCCGCGGCGTGCGCATCGGCTGCGCGCCCGACACGTTTCTCGGCGCTGCGCATCAGGCGAGCCGCGCGCTGATCGATGCCGGTGTGATCGGGACGGTGCTCAGCGGCTCCATGAGCGTTCTTTCGCGCGGCATGGAAGCCTGGCATCCCAACCCGGATTTCTTCTTCAGGCCGGGCGGCGGGCCGGTGCTCGACCTCGGGCCTTATTATGTGACGCAGCTCGTCAATCTGCTCGGGCCGATCGCTTCGGTCGCGGCCACGTCCGGGATGGGCCATGCCTCGCGCACCATCGGCAGCGGCCCGCGCGCGGGTGAAACGGTGCCGGTCACGACACCGACCAGCTACAGCGCCTTGCTGACTTTCCGTGGCGGCGCGCGCATCAGCTTCGAAGCGTCGTGGGACGTCTGGAAGCATCAGCGTGTGCCCATCGAGCTCTACGGCACGGAAGGCAGCCTCCTGGTTCCCGACCCGAATTTCTTCGGCGACGAGCCGCGGGTGAGCCGGCGCGGCGGCGACTGGGAGCGGGTCGACATTTCCGCCTACGCGTTCGGAACGCCGAACCGCACGCTGCGAACCGGCCGCGCGGTCGCAGACCACCGTTCGATCGGCGTGGTCGACATGGTGTCGGCGATCGCCGAAGGGCGCGCCCACCGCGCCGATGCCGGTCTCGCGCTGCACGTGCTGGACGTCCTGGAGGCGATCGACGCGTCCGCGAGCAGCGGCGCTTTCGTCGAGATTTCCTCGACCTGCGAGCGGCCGGAACCACTGCCGGCCGGCTCGGACGAGGCGGTCTTCGACACCGCCGTCAGGTCCGCGAGGGCGAGCTGATGGACATCCGCCGCACGAGGTTCCGTCTCGCCGTCGAAGGGAGCATCCGCAATGCCCGGTCCTAGGGTCGTCGCGGTTCAGGGCGACGAGGCCGCGCCCGCGAAGGTCGATGTCGTCGTGGTCGGCGGGGGCATCGTCGGGGCGTCGACCGCGCTGGAGCTGGCCGAACGCGGCATCAGCGTGGCGCTGTGCGAAAAGGGCGGCATCGGCAAGGAGCAGTCGAGCCGCAACTGGGGCTGGGTGCGGCTGTCGCGGCGCGACCCGCGCGAAGTTCCGCTGATGGTCGAGGCGATGCGCATCTGGGACGGCCTGGATCGCCGCATCGGCCGCGATACCGGTTTCACCCGCTGCGGCATCGTCTTCGCCTGCGCTTCGGACGCCCAGCTCCAGCAATACGACGACTGGCGGCGCAACCTGGAAGGCTACCAGATCGAGACGCGGATGCTCAGCTCCGCGGAGTATGCGGCGATGTTCCCGGGCCTTCGCGGCCGGGTTCGCGGCGCCCTCTATACGCCGACGGACGGCCGTGCCGAGCCGCAGAAGGCGGCGCCGGCGATAGCCGAGGCGGCCCGCGCCAAGGGCGCCGCGATCCTGACCGAATGCGCGGTGCGCGGCGTGGAGACGAGCGCCGGTCGCGTCAGCGCCGTCGTCACCGAGCTCGGCCGCATCGCCTGCAGCCAGGTCGTCGTGGCGGGCGGGGTGTGGAGCAACCTGTTCTGCGGCCGCCACGACATCGATGTTCCGCAGCTCAACGTCATGAACTCGGTGCTGCGGACGAAGCCGCTCGAAGACGGGCCGTCCCAGACGCTCTGGACGCGCGATTTCGCGGTGCGGAAGCGCCAGGATGGCGGATACACGATCGCATCGGGCCACGCCAACATCGTCGACATCGTCCCCAAGTCCTTCCGCTACGGCTGGAAATATCTGCCGGCCTTCCGCGAGGAATGGCGGTCGCTGCGCTTCCGGATTTCCCGACGCTTCTTCGTCGAAGCATCCATGCCGCGGCGCTGGGCCATGGACGAGGCCAGCCCGTTCGAACATGCGCGCGTCCTCGATCCGGTGCCCTCGCAGCGCCATACCAAGGGCGTCCTGAGACGTGTCGCCGAAGCATGGCCGGCCTTTGGGAGGGCGGAGATCGCGCAGACATGGGGCGGCTACATCGACATCACCCCTGACGCTGTCCCGGTCATTTCGGCGGTCGATGCGCTGCCGGGCTTCCATATCGCCACCGGCTTCTCCGGCCATGGTTTCGGGATCGCGCCCGCGGCCGGACGCCTGATGGCCGACATCCTGACCGGCCGCCCGCCGGTCGTCGATCCGACGCCCTTTCGGTTCTCGCGTTTTTCGGACGGCTCGAAGATCGAGCTGATGCCCGATATGCGGTGAGCGCAACGACGCCAACCTGTCCCCAGAAGGCAGGGCACCATGAAGACATTGGCCAGTCGAGGAGAATGAAAAAAATGCCTGAGACAGATGGGAACACCACGATCATGCTGACCCGTCGCCACGCCCTGCGCCTGATGGGAGCAGGCGGCGCTGCGACGTTGATCCTGCCCGGCGCGCTCGGTGCGGGAGAAGCCCTGGCGGCAAACGCTTCGCCCACCGGCCAGCTCACCATCGGCTTCAACCAGGAGCCGACGGTGTTCAATCCGCACAAGCTGCATATCGAGGTGGACGAAGGCGTCCAGTTCGCGCTGTTCGACACGCTGTTCTTCGCCGACGGCCAGGGCCTGTTCCAGCCGTCGCTCGTCTCGGAAGTGCCGACGGTGGCCAACGGCGGCATCTCGGCGGACGGCCTCGCCTGGCGCATCAAGCTGCGCGACGACGTCAAGTGGCACGACGGCAAGCCATTCACCGCCGAGGACGTGAAGTTCACCATCGAGCTTCTCGTCAACCCGAAGTTCAACAGCTGGCGGCGCACCGGCCACGAGCTGGTTCGCGACCTCGAGGTGGTATCGCCGACGGAATTGACCTGGCGGATGGAGAAGCCCTTCGCCGCCTATCCCTCGATCCTTGCCGCAACCTTCATCGTCGCCGCGCATAGTTTCGACGGCGTGTCCGACCTGAACAACGCCCCCATCGACAGCAAGCCCGTCGGGACCGGACCTTTCAAGTTCATCAGCCGGACCTCCGGCGACAATATCGTGCTCGAGGCGAACACCGGCTATTTCGCCGAGGGGCCGCACATCCAGCGCCTGGTCTTCAAGTACATCCCCGACGCGACCGTGATGTACGCGCAATTCAAGGCCGGCGACATCGATCTGCACAGCCTCAACTACATCTCACCTGAGAACTATGAGGAGGCCAAGGGCCTGGCCGGCAAGACCGCGGCGATCTATCCGTCCTCGACCATCGAATGCATCGCCTTCAACACGGCCGTTCCGCCGCTGGACGAGCTGGCCGTGCGTCAGGCGATCTACTATTCCTACGACAAGACTTCGATCATCCAGTCTCTCTACTACGGTGTTCCGACCGCGACCGACAGCTACATGCCGCAGCAGTCGTTCTACTACAATCCGGACCTGCCCAAGCACGAGTTCAGCCCGGACAAGGCCAAGCAGGTCATGGAGGAGGCGGGTTGGAAGGTCGGCTCCGACGGCATCCGCGTCAAGGACGGCAAGCGGCTCTCCTTCACCAACTCGACCACGTCGGGCAACCACGTGCGCGAGCAGATGCAGCAGTTCTTCCAGCAGACGCTCGCCGAAGTCGGCATCGAGATGAAGATCGAGAACATGCCGGCTGCGGTCCTGTTCGCCGATTTCTGGATGAAGTCGCAGTTCCACAGCGTGCTGCACGGGCAGGACTACCTGACCGGATCCGACCCGGACACGTCGGACTTCTTCCTCTCCAGCAACAGTGCGGCGAAGGGCGGCGGCGGCCTCAACTTCTGGCAATATGCCAACCCGGACGTGGACAAGCTCCTGGCCAAGGGCAATGCCCTCTTCGTGCCGGACGAGCGCAAGCCGATCTACTTCAAGATCCAGGAGATCGTGCGCCACGACCTGCCGTTCATGCCCCTGTTCCAGCGCGCCCGCATCGTCGGATACAAGACCGGCCTGACCGGCTACAAGGACAATGTGAACAACCGCATCGATACCTGGAACATCAACACCTGGACCTTCAGGTAGGCGGGCGTCCGCAGACACGTGCGCTGCGCTTTCCGACGTCATGGCCGGGCTCGTCGTCCCGGCCATGACGAAGCGCCTCACTTGTCCCCGGACGGCATCTGACGGTTCCATGCCTGCGCGGCGGAGGGGCGCGCCGCGCGGGTCAGGCGACACGGTCGACGCGGCCCCGCGCGGAGCCGCCACCCGAAATACATGGCGGGGATGGCAGCGTTCGAACCGTCGGAGGCTAAGGCATGTTTCAGTTCCTGCTCGCCCGGCTCTGGCAGAGCATCGTCCTGCTGGCTCTCGTGTCGGTCCTGGGGTTCGCGATCCTTCATCTCGCGCCCGGCGGCCCGCTCTCGCAGTTCGTCGCCACGCCGGGCATGACGGCGGCGGAGCTTCAGCGCATCGCCGAGCAGATGGGGCTGAACCGGCCACTGCCGATCCAGTACCTGGACTGGGCATCGCGACTGCTGACCGGCGACTGGGGGCGCTCCTATCGCGACGGGCAGCCGGTTCTGTCGGTCATCGGATCCCACCTCTTCGCCACCCTGCTCCTGATGATCAGCGCCATCCTCATCGCCGTGACGCTGGGCTGCTGGATCGGCATGAAGGGCGCGGTCAAGCGCAACTCGGCCTTCGACCACGTCACGACCTTCGGCGCGATGATCGGCCTTTCCATCCCCACCTTCTGGTTCGGGCTGGTGGCGATCTACGTCTTCTCCCTGAAGCTCGGATGGCTGCCGTCCGGCAACATGTACACGGTCGGCAACGGCTCGCTGGGCGACTATGCCGAGCACCTCATCCTGCCCTCGGCGGTGCTCGGGCTGGTGAGCGTCGCGGTCTGGAGCCGCTACATGCGCAGCGCCACGCTCGACACGCTGAACCAGGACTATGTCCGCACCGCCCGCGCCAAGGGCGCCTCGCCGCGGCAGGTGCTGCGGCGCCACATCCTGCGCAACTCGATGCTGCCGATAATCACGCTGGCGGGGCTCGAGCTGCCGACGCTGCTCAGCGGGGCGCTGGTCACCGAGACCGTGTTCACCTGGCCGGGCATGGGACGACTGTTCCTCGACAGCCTGAACTACAAGGACTACCCGGTCGTCATGGGCCTGCTCATGGTCTCGGCCATCCTCGTCATCCTCGCCAATAGTCTCGCGGATGTGTTCGTCGCCATCGCCGATCCGCGCATCCGGAACACCTGAGGAGATCGTGAACGCATGACCCATGTCGCTTCGCTGTCTCCCCGGACGGAGAGCCTGCTCGGCCGCCCACTGCGCCGCTTCGCTCGCAATCACCTCGCCGTGCTCGGCCTCGTCTCGATCGTGCTCATCCTGTTCCTGAGCATCGTCGGCCCGAGCCTGATCCGATACGACCAGCTCTTCATCGACCTGCGCGCCCGCTTCGCGCCGCCGCTCACGGGAAGCCATTGGCTCGGAACGGACCCGCTCGGGCGCGACATCGCGGCCCGTCTGCTCATGGCCGGACGCGTCTCCCTGCTGGTCGCCTTCTCGTCCATGCTGATGAGCGTGCTCATCGGCTCCAGCATCGGCATCGTCGCGGGCTATTACGGCGGCAGGATCGGCGCGGCGCTGATGCGCGTCGTCGACGCATTCCTGTGCTTTCCGTCGATCTTCCTTCTGCTGACGCTTGCGGCTTTCGTCCAGCCGAGCCCCATCATGATCACGGTGCTGATCGCGGCGACGAGCTGGATGGAAATCTCGCGCATCGTCTCCGCCGAGGTGAAATCGCTGAGGGAGCGCGAATTCGTGCTGGCCGCGCGCATGGCCGGCCTCTCGGGACGCTGGATCATGGTGCGCGAGCTCTTGCCCAACGTCATCGGCCCGATCATCGTCGCGGCGACGCTGACGGTGGCGCGGGCCATCCTTTCCGAAGCCTATATCAGCTTCCTCGGCTACGGCATCCAGCCCCCGGCCCCGAGCTGGGGCAACATGCTGAACGGCGCGCAGCAATATCTGTCCATGGCGCCGTGGCTCGCGATCATTCCCGGGCTGATGATCACGTGGGCGGTGACGAGCTTCAACTTCATCGGCGACGGGCTGCGCGACGCTCTCGACGCGCGGAGCGAACAATGATGGCGGCCGCTGAAGAGACCGTGGCCGTCGCCTCGAGCGGGCCGGAGAGCCGTGTCGTCCTGTCGGTGCGCGACCTCACCATCCGCCTGCCGAAGGAGATGGAGCGCGACTACGCCGTCGAGGGCCTGAGCTTCGACCTGCGGCAGGGCGAGATCCTCTGCATCGTGGGGGAGTCCGGATCCGGCAAGTCGGTCACCGCCAACACGATCATGGGCCTCCTGCCCTCGACGATCACCGTCGAGCGGGGCAGCATCCTCCTGAACGGGCGCGACCTGATCGGCTCGCCGGAGGCCGAGCTGCGCAGCCTGCGCGGGCGCGTGGTCTCGATCGTCTTCCAGGATCCGCTCTCCGCGCTCAACCCCCTGATGCCGATCGGCGAGCAGATCACCGAAGTCATGCAGGTCCACAAGGTCGGCACCCCGCAGACGCGCCGGGCCAAGACGCTGGAGCTGCTGGCCGAGGTCGGCCTGCCCGATCCCGGGACGATCATCAGCCAATATCCGTTCCGCCTGTCGGGCGGGCAGCGTCAGCGTGTGATGATCGCAATGGCGCTCGCGCTCGAGCCGGCCGTCCTGATCGCGGACGAGCCCACGACGGCGCTCGACGTGACGACCCAGGCCCAGATTCTGGCGCTGATCCAGAAGCTCCGCAAAGCCAAGAACATGGGCGTCATGTTCATCACGCACGACTTCGGCGTCGTCGCGGCGATCGCCGACAGCGTCCTGGTGATGGAGAAGGGCCGCCTGATCGAGCGGGGCGCGGCGCGGCAGGTGCTCGGCGCCCCCGCGGCGGACTACACGCGGCGCCTCCTCGCCGCGGTGCCGCGGCTGGCCGAGAGCGACCGGCGGGATGGCGCGCAGACGTCCCCGATCGTCCGTATCGAGGACCTGCGCAAGGTGTTCCACGTGAGAGGGCCTGCCTTCTGGGGCCCCACCCGCATCGTGAACGCGCTGGACGGCGTGAGCCTCGAGCTGCGCAAGGGGCAGACGATCGGGATCGTCGGGGAATCGGGGTCCGGAAAATCGACGCTGGGTCGCGCCCTGCTGAAATTCACCGACTGCGACGGCGGCCGCATCCTCTACAAGGACGTCGACATCACGGCCATGTCGGAGCGCGACTTCCGCCCGATGCGCAACCGGATCCAGATGGTGTTCCAGGATCCGTTCGCCTCGCTCAACCCGCGCCAGACGATCGGCACGGCCCTGACCGCCGGCGCCGTGGCGAGCGGCATGGCAAGGGATGCCGCGCAGGCCCGCGCGGCGGAGCTCCTGCGCCTCGTGGGGCTCAGCGAGGCCGCTCGCGGTCGCTATCCGCATGAATTCTCGGGCGGCCAGAGGCAGCGCATCGGGATCGCCCGCGCGCTGATGATGGAGCCCGACGTGCTGGTCGCCGACGAGGCGGTATCGGCGCTCGACGTCTCCATCCAGGCGCAAATCCTCGAGCTGTTGGCGGACATCCAGAAGAAGCTGTCGATCGCGATCGTCTTCATCACGCATGACCTGCGTGTCGCGAGCCAGATCTGCGACGAGATCGTGGTCATGAGCAAGGGACGCGTCGTGGAGCGCGGCACGCCGACGGCGATCTTTCGAAATCCCAAGCAGGACTACACGCAGAGGCTCGTGGCTTCGATTCCAGGTTGATGCCGGACCGGATCGAATTCTGCGACTGCCGCTCGCTGGCCCTCGACGGGCGAGGAGGCCGTCTTGCCGCAGCGGTGGGCATCCGGCTCGATGTCCCACGGAACCGCCGCAGGCCGGGTCGCCGAGGATCGGTTGACCGCGCTTAGGCCACGCCGTCATCGTGACTGCGCACGCATGACGGGGTCGACGGGCGATCCTTGTTCGGCGATCCGCTTCAGAACCGGCAACGCCATACGCCAGTAGAATTGCCAGTGCTTCAAACCGGAATCCTCGCCTGTCTCCCATCCATTCCCTCGGCGCGGAGGTGATCGAGGCATATCTTGCTCGACGGTCAAAAGCGTATGAGCGTTTTCAGCTTTCAATGTCAGCGTGATCATCGAATAATTCTCCGGGACGTCGGCCAGGCCGGATATCCGTGACCAATAGCTATGTTGGAGCAACCAGGGCTTGTCTGCGCGCAGAACCTCGCCCTTATCGCGATAGCGCTTTGTTCCGATGGTTGCCGTGATCGCGATGCTCGATCCGGCTTGCCAGTCGCTTATGCAATTGGCATTGCGCCATTCATCGCCAAGTTCGGCCTTCGTGATGACGTCCCAGACACGATCGGGGCCGGCCGCTATGAGGATCGTCTGAGGGGGCATTGCCAGCTTCATGGATTACCGTCCCCTTCGCCTTGGCACGCAGCAGCAGATATCATCGAGGACAGCGGTACGGCGTGCCCACCATTGCTCGCCTTCCCGCGCGAAGATCCGGGCGGGTGAACAGAATACCCGCCTGGTCAGCCGCCATAGACCTTCACGTGCGTTTGATCGAAGACTTGCGCACCGCGCGATCCACGCCCATCGCCACGGCCCGCGTGAGGTTCTACCTCGATTATTCGCAAGCCCGGACGGGAGACGGAACGCAACCGGTTTCACGCTCTCCCGGAACTCCGCGAGATATGGGCCGCGACGAGGACGCTCGGCTATCCGTTCGAGCAGCTACACCGCCTCATCATTACAGTGCCGATGCGCAGTCTTGCCGCGAACAACTCCATCTTTCGTAAACCCGACCCTGCGCAAGGGGTGACGTGAATACAGCGCCCTCGGCGAAATGGGCGAGCACCGATTCGA
The DNA here is from genome assembly GCF_030814995.1 of Labrys wisconsinensis. GTDB lineage: Bacteria > Pseudomonadota > Alphaproteobacteria > Rhizobiales > Labraceae > Labrys > Labrys wisconsinensis. Next base: position 158,340 of record NZ_JAUSVX010000016.1, read on the forward strand.
CGTCGCGGCGGTTCCATGCCGCCTCCCAGATCCGGCGGAACTCAATGGCGTTGATGTCCAGTGTCGTGCCGTCATGATCCCCGTTGGGGTGCGTCGTCGGTGCGGGCGAAGGCGGTCTGCTGTGCACTCGGGAGGGATTGCGGCAGGCCGAGTATGGGGAGGAAAGTGTTTTCGAAGCGGATCATGGCGCGGATTCGGTCGCCGGAGAGGGTGAGGACGAGGAGGCCTACTCCCCGGATGCCGGCGGGGGTCTGTCGGTAGACCCCGAATGCCGGCTGACCGTTGGCTCGCGTCGGCACCAGCTGGTATCTCCGTACCGAGCCGAACATGAATGCGAAGAAGCGGGCCACGCTGTCTCGGCCGTGGTATTCAAGCGGTATCGGCGGCATCGACAGGAAGACGTCGTCGGTCAGCAGAGCCACCAACGCGTCGATGTCGGCAGATTCGTAGGCGCTGACGAACTTCGCCACGATCGCGTCCTCGGCAGGTGAGGCGCTATCAGGCGGCTGTGCTGAGGCGTCGGCTGCCGGCAGTCGGCCCTGCATTCCCGCACGCGCACGTTTGAGAGCGCTTTTGACCGATTCGACGGTCGTGTCCAGCATGTCCGCCACTTCGTTCGCGTGGAATCCGAGGACGTCGCGGAGGATGAGGACGGCGAGTTGGCGGGGCGGCAAGAGCTGCAGGGCGGTCACAAAGGCCAGGGAAATGGATTCGGTTTGCTCGTAGCGCGCCTCCGGACCGAGCGGCACGCTGATCGCACCGTCCAGAAGGCCGTCGGGATAGGGCTCGAGCCAGTGGATTTCGCCGAGTCCAGTGGGCTCCGGCGGTTCGAGTCCCGGGACGTCCCACTGCTTTGCAGGACGTCGGCGAGCAGAGCGTAGCGCATCGAGGCACCGGTTGGTGGCTATGCGGTAGAGCCAGGTGCGCAGTGACGCGCGCCCGTCGAATTGTTCGAGACCTCGCCAAGCGGCCAGCATCGCGTCCTGCAGCGCGTCCTCGGCATCCTGAAACGATCCGAGCATCCGGTAGCAGTGCACCTGGAGTTCGCGACGGTGAGGCTCGGTCAGGGCTCTGAATGCCTCGCCATCGCCGGCTTGCGCCCTCGACATCAGGTCCGTTCTTGCCGGCTTCACTCCCGCCACCTCATCCCTCGTGTGAAGTTCCATGCGGTATGGACGCCGGCCAAGGCGCAAAAGGGGCGGTCCCGGAGCGCCCCCTTTTCCGATGCCACGACGTCTACACCCAGCGTTCGCCGACATCATGGTCGAAGGGAGCACGGAAATGGGAAAGATCGTCATCAGCACGAATGTCACACTCGATGGAGTGGTCCAGGACCCGGACGGCGAGGAAGGCTTCGAGCTGGGCGGCTGGTTCCACCAGTTCGTGGGGGGCAAGGACCTCGAAGACTGGACCGCCAACGAAACGGAGGAAGCGCTGGGCGCCGAGGCGCTACTGCTGGGCAGGCGGAGCTTTGAGTGGTTCGCGTCCCGGGCGCCATTGATGGGTGCCCGCGTAGGCCGGAAGTGGGCGGACAGAATGAACCACCTCCCCAAATACGTCGTGTCGTCGACGCTCGAACATCCTCAATGGAGCAACACCACGGTCCTCGGCGGCGATGCGGTCAAGGAGGTTTCGGCGCTGAAGCAGAAGGTGGACGGGGAAATCCTGGTCTACGGCAGCTATCAGCTGGTGCGCACACTGATAGAGCAGAACTTGGCCGACGAAGTGCGGTTGATAGCTTTCCCGGTCGTGCTTGGAGCCGGCCTGCGCATCTTCGACCGGACCAGCGACAAGAGGCAACTGCACCTGGTCGACACACGAAAGATCGGTGACGGCCTTGTGTTCTATGCCTACGAGTTCGAGCCAGGCTGACTGCTGAACATCTACGGCGATCGAAGCTTCAACAAGGTGGACACGCAAATGCCTGACAGCACATCAAATGGCAAATGGCGATCAGGCTTCCTCGCCTCGCCCGTAGCCCTGACGCGGTTGAGTTCCCTCGTGTTCGTCGTCCTGATGTTCGGACATATGTCGGGGTACCCCTGGAGTTCAGCCGAGAGCCCCCAAGAGACGCATCTCGTCGCCTCGATGAAATCCGTCGACTTCAATTTCATGGGGGAGCGATCGACCTATTGGGGCCTCTATTTCGGATGGGGGCTGCTGATCGGCGTTCTTCTGTTCTTGATGGCCGCCATGCTCTGGCTTCTATCGGACCTTTCGCGCCTTGTCCCGCAGCGCGTGGGGATCATTGCGGCGATCAACTCCGCCGTCTGCGGGATCGGCGCCTATCTGTCGTTCCTCTATTTCTATGTGCCGCCGATGCTCTGCTTTGCGGCAAATTGCGTGATCTTGCTGATCGTCGCCGCGCGACTTCTCCGGGCGCCGACCGCAGCTGGCGGCCGGGGAACCAATGAGATCATGACGGCGGCAAGCCCAGACGTGCCCGACGGAGCGCTGCGATGAGACTCCATGCTTTCCTGCCCTCGCCGCGGGTGCTCGGCATCATGGCGTTGAAGACCCACCTCGGCCTCGACTTCGAAGTCCAGACATTGGACCTGAGCCAGGGCGGTCAGCGGACGCGCGGCTACCTCGCGAAGAATCCGAACGGCAAGATGCCGACGCTGGAGGACGTCGCCTTCACGCTTTGGGAATCCAACGCGATCCTGGTCTATCTCGCTGCCCGGTCGCCGCAGAGCGGGCTTTGGCCGTCCGACCTGGCAAGGCAGGCGGATGTCCTGCGCTGGCTGTTCTGGCAGAGTGCTCACTGGGATGCGGAATCGTGGGGCATGGTCGTATTCGAAAAGATGTCCAAGGCCGTGCTGAGCTTGGGACCGCCGGACGCCGCGTTCATTGCGCGCGGGGAGCAGAACTTCGCGCGTTTCGCCGCCGTGCTCGACCGGTCGCTGAACGGGCGGACGTGGCTGACGGGCGAGACTCTGACCGTCGCCGATTTCTCGGTCGGCGCGCTCCTCCCCTCGGCGGCGCGGATCGGGCTTTCCATAGACCCGTACCCAGACATCGGTCTCTGGTACGCCCGCCTCGCCGCTCTGCCGTCCTGGCAATTCGCTTTGGCCCAGCAGGAGTCGGCCTTGGCGGCCTGGCAGGCTGAGCACCAGGCAGGAACGATGATTTGATCTCGGACCTGGCTTCGTCACCTCCGCAACATGGCCAATATTACATTGCCACAATACTGTCGCCGAGATTGATGATGACGGGCGGTGCGCCTGCATCGAATAGCAATGCGGATAACGTAGCGCCCCCTCGCCCGCCGGCGAACGCATAGACAGTATCATTGGCGTGGGCGGCGGCGGCGGCGGCACGATGCTCCAGCCCCTGATGTCTGTGACGCACCAAGGCTTGGAAAAAGGATGAGACAGCCAGAGTTGCGCATTTCGCGCCATCTCTCATCCCGCCCATGCCGTCGGCGACCACTACCGCGATGACTGGCTGGCTGCTCTGCCTTGCACTGAGGCGCAGTGCCGCCACTCGATCTTGGTTCTCTTCGCGCTGCAGCCCGATGTCGGTAGCGAGGATGGCAGGTAAATCAAAGCATTGGTTTTGGGCCCGATCGGGAACGGCTCTCGACAACCAATTTGCCACGGTCTCCTGAAACGCGTCGCCTAGACTTCCAGGTAGGGCCTCTGCAATACTTTGCGTCATCAAATAAACTCGCTTCCGGCCCGGCCTGTTTGAATCATCTTTGCAGCGTCATGTGCTCTCACGACAGTTTTCGGCTACGCGAGGACTTTAAGCCCATGCTTTTGAACCACAGTTAGAAGCTTGAGCGCCATGCCACTCGGCCTTTTGGCGCCGGTTTCCCACTTCTCGACCGTACTTTCGCTGGTGTTGAGATAACGGGCGAATACGGGCTGACTGACATTGTTGGCTTCGCGGAGCTGCTTGATCTGCGCAGGCTCGATCTCTGTCGGGACGACCAGGTGGCGCGCATCGAAATCGCGCATAGTTGCCTTGTCGAACGCACCGACCTTGTGAAGCATGGCCGCAGACGAATGGATCGCCTCAGACACATCGCCTTTGAACCTACTTTTCGTTGCCATGACAAATCTCCGTCAGGTCCTTGTCCTCTAAAAGCCGAGCAATCTGCTGAGCGTTCAGCGTTGAATAGCTCTTTGCCAGGGTGCGAAAATCCTCCAGCTCATCGTCCTCGATGTTAGCCCGATCCTTCTTTGCGAACAGATATTCGAAAATCCAGTATCGGCCACCTTTCACAAGAATGATGCTTCTGTGCATGTTCTTGTTCAGGCGCTTTTTGAAGACGCCGCCGCCAAGATCATCTACCTGGCCGTCCATCACTTCCTGGATCGCCTTACAAAGCTCACCATCCTTGATCCGCGCTTTGCGAGCCGCCTTGGAAAACCAAGCGGTTTTGAACGTCCGCATGGATTCTTCAGCATCGGCCATATCGTTATGTAGCACCGAGTGCTATCGAAATCAATGGAGGTGTTGCCGGGCATCGCGATTTGCGCACCGTCGGAGGATGACCGGAATCGATGATGTAGCCGTTCCCACCATCGGTCTGCGGGAAAATCACCGGCGGCAGCACGATGCCGACGACCTCGAGCGTCGCGAGGAGCAGTAGTCTGCCTGCGGCGTAGATTTGATCTGGCGCGAACGATCGGGATTCTCGTTCAGCGCACGCGGGTCGACCTTCATGACATTTAACGTCCGACATGGGCCCAAAGCGGCGATCAACGGCGGACCATGCGACCCCTGCGCAGGGTCTGGACACACCATCAAACCCGCAAAGCGATTCGAACTATTATCCGCCGATTTTACGCTTTTTCACAGCAGGCCATTTTTCGGGTGCTTTTTGTGCGGGAAAGGGCGATGTTTGGTGTTCTTAGACAGGGCAGATTCCGGAGTATTTGGCACCCCCGACACGATTCGAACGTGTGACCTCGGACTTCGGAGGGCGGAGTTCGCCACCCGAGGCCCGTCTGCCGCAGAAAAGCGCCAGCGCAAGAGCGCCGGGTGCTCAACCCCGCGAACAACGACGCACAAGCTGGAGGCGGTTCGGCGACTGGCGGGAAACCATGAGCACGGACGGGCCAAGAGCCACTCGCCCGCCTCCGTGAAAAAGGGGCGATCGACTCTTCAGGAGGCCGTCAGTACCGGCCCGGCGGGTCGCTGGCCGGGAACGATTGGTCCGCCGCCTCGTCGACCGCGTCCCATTCCCTCGGCGGATAATCCATGGACTCCGGGCCGGCGGGCCGGACGCCGTCGATCGCCCGGCGGGGCGATGGCGGTGCCTTGCCGCTGCCGGCGTGCTGCATGTCCCGACGGCTGCGCTCCAGCTCTTCGCGCAGCCGTCGATTCTCCAAGAGGAGACCGGCCACAACGCCGACCGCGGCCACCGAGCCGATCATCCGAAGCAAGGCCATGCCAGTCCCTCCCTGTCGTGAACGCAGCCGGGCGGCCCCCGTCGGGCCGTGCTCCGGGCCGATCGGTTCCGGCCGCCGGGCGCGCTCATATGCGGCCGAGCACCACCAGGATGATCAGGATGATGACGATGACGCCGAGGCCGCCGGACGGCCCGTAGCCCCAGCTGCGGCTGTAGCCCCAGTTCGGCAAGGCGCCGACCAGGATCAGGATCAGGATGACGAGAAGGATTGTGCCCAACATCGCGGTACCTCCAGTTGTCCTGTACAAACCGGAGCCGGCACATTCTGTTCCCCTGCGTCGCGCCGCTTCGCCACGGGCCGTCAGGTCTTGCCGGCATAGGCGATGCGCCAGATCGTGCCGTTGCCGTCCTCGCTCACCAGGAGCGCGCCGTCCGCCGCCATGGCGACGCCGACCGGACGGCCCCAGACCGCATCGTCGGACACGACCATGCCGGTGAGGAAGTCCTCGTAGTCGCCGGTCGGCCTGCCGTCCCTGAACGGCAGGCGCACCACCTTGTAGCCGGTGCGCCGGCCGCGGTTCCACGAGCCGTGGAAGGTGACGAAGGCATCGCCGCGATAGTCCGGCGGAAAGGCCTCGCCGGTGTAGAAGGCGATGCCCAGCGGCGCCGAATGCGCCTGGAACAGCACGTCGGGCACGCTGACGTGCTGCGCCAGATCCGGGCGCGCGCCACGATGGCGCCGATCTTCGTTGGCGCCGATATAGTACCAGGGCCAGCCGTAGAAGGCGCCGGGCTTCACCTCGGTGGCATAGTCGAAGGGCGTGTCGTCGCCGAGGCCGTCGCGCTCGTTGACCACGCACCACAGTCCGCCCGTCGCCGGCTGCAGCGCCATGCCGGAGCAGTTGCGCAATCCCGTGGCGAGGATGCGTTCGTTGCGGCCGTCGGGATCGAAGGCGAGCACGTCGGCCCGTCGCGCCTCGCCACCCCAGGCCGCGCCGAGGGCATGGCCGCCGGCCCAGTCGGCGGAAGGCGGCGCGCCGAGTCCTTCGGCGACGTTCGAGCCCGAGCCGACGGCGAGATACATGGTCCGCCCGTCGGCGGAGAAGACGAGGTCGCGCGTCCAGTGATGCACCTCGGGAATGCCGGAGACGATGGTCTCGGGCTTGCCGCTCGCCGTCATGTCGCCGTCCTTGTAGGCAAAGCGCACGACTCCGTTGCTGTTGGCGACATAGACCCATTGCGGCCGCGGCCCCGGCGGATAGAAGGCGATGCCGTAGGGCTGGTGCAGCCCCTCGGCGAACACCGCCTGCTGCTCCGGCCGGGCGCGGCCCGGCGCCAGGCGCAGGACGCGCACCCGGTTGGCCCGGCTCTCCGCCACGAAGATGTCGCCGTTCGGGGCGACGCGGATCACCCGCGGGCCGGAGAGGCCGGCGGCGACGAGCTCGGCCCGGAAGCCCTCGGGCACGCGCGGCGCGGCGCCGACGGGCCGGCGCGCCAGCTCCGCCGCAGCCGCGCTCGCCTCGGACGGGGCCGGCAGGTCGCCCGTCCGGATCGAGCGCCGCACGCCGGGCGCATCGGCATGCCAGTCGCCGAAGGCGGACGGGCCCTGCAGCTCCGCGCCCGCGGCGGCGGCCGCCGCGCCGGCCAGCGCGAAGACCGCGAGAAACGTCGCCCAGCGCGGCCGTCGCGGCATGACATCCTCCCTGCCGGTTCGTGATCGGACGAAACCCGCCGCGACGCCCGGGGTTCCCGGGCAGGCCTTGGGGCGCGGAACAATATCATGGTCCCGGCGTTCAAGCCGCGCGGCGCATACAACGCCCGGCTGACAAAACCGGGCTCTGGGCGGGACAGGAGTGGCAGCATGGCCGCCATGCCGTTGAAGCGTGCGCTCCCCAGGCGGGAGCTGGAGCGCATCGCCGACCTGGTGATCCGCAACCAGCGGGGCTGCAGCGCCCTCAAGTCGCTGCGCCTGCACCGGGTGACCGGCTACGGGCTCGAGGAGACCTGGGGCGTGGTGGCGATCGAGCCGCAGTTCCGCGGCGCCGCCGCCGAGGCGATCGACGAGGCCATCGCCGGCCTGCGCGAGATCTACGCGATGATGGACGACGAGCGCTGACAGCCCCGCGGCGCTCTGCGCCGCGCGAGCTCACCGCACCAGCCGCTCGCGGCCGTAGAGCAGCAGCATGACGATGATGACCAGGCCGTAAATGACCTGGCGGCCGAATTCCTCGATCTGCATCACCGACAGGATCGACTGCAGCAGCGTGATCAGGATGACGCCGGCGACGGTGCCGAGATAGGAGCCCCGCCCGCCGAGGATCGAGGTGCCGCCGAGGACGACGGCGGCGATCGAGGGCAGCAGGTAGGGATCGCCCATGGCCTGGGCCGCCTTGCTGGCATAGCCGGCCAGCAGCACGCCGCCGAAGGCGGAGAGGCCGCCCGAGATGGCGAAGGCGAGCATCACCACGCGCTGCGTCGCCACGCCCGAGAGATAGGCGGCCCGCTCCCGGTTGCCGATGGCGTAGACGGCCCGCCCGAAGGTGGTCCGGGTCAGCAGGAAGACGGCCGCCGCGCCGACCAGGGCCCAGACGATCAGGCCGTTGGGGATGCCGAAGGCGACATCGCCGGTGGCGATGAAGCGCATGGCGGGCGAGGCCGAATCCTGCGGCGCGGCCCCGCCGGTGAAGGCGACCATCAGGCCCTGGGCGACCGCGTTGACCGCCAGGGTGACGATCATCGAGGGGATGCGCAGATAGGCCACGCCGATGCCGCTGACGATGCCGAGGGCGACGCCGCAGGCGACCCCGAAGGGGATGGCGATGAGGTTGCCGGCGACGCCGTAGGCCGTGGCGGCCGAAGCCATCATGCCGCCCATCGCCACCACCCAGGGCACCGACAGGTCGATCTGGCCGAGCAGGATGACGATCATCATGCCGGTGGCGATCACCCCGAGGAAGGAGGCGACCTTGAGCTGCTGCAGGAGATAGTCCGCCGACAGGAAGTTGGGGGAATAGAGGCTGCCGACCAGGAGCAGCAGCAGGATGCAGCCGAAGGCGGCGGCGACGGCCGGATCGATGCGGCGCAGCCAGGCGGCACGGGCGGGGGCGGTCTGCGCGTCCTCGGAGCTCATCGGGGGCCTCAGCCGAACAGATCGAGACGGTTGCGCACCTGGAACAGCCGCGCCGCCCCGAGCGACACCGCCAGCAGCAGCACGACGCCCTGGAACAGCGGCTGCCAGAGCGGATCGAGGTCGAAGACGAACAGGAGGTCGCCGATGGTGCGGAAGGCGAAGGCGCCGAAGATGGCGCCGACCGCGCTGCCGACGCCGCCGAACAGGGAGACGCCGCCGAGCACCACCGCGGCGATGGAATAGAGCGTGTAGGTCGCTCCGTTCGCCGCCGAGGCTTCGCCGGAATAGGTGAAGAAGGTGAGGTAGAGCCCGCCGATCCCGGCCAGCAGGCCGGAAAGCGCATAGGCGGCGAACTTGGCCGGGCGGATCGGCACGCCCGACATGTAGGCGGCGAGCTCGGACGAGCCGGTGGCGTAGACGGCGCGCCCGATCACCGAGCGGCGGAACGGCACCCACACCACCAGCACCACGGCGGCGAGCGCCACCAGGCTGGCCGGGACGCCGCCCGGCAGCTGGCCGGTGAGGGCGTCGGCGATGTCGGAGTTGAAGTCGTCGGCCCCGCCCGGCACCGGCCTCAGCCAGAGGGCGATGCCGAAATAGACCGCGCCGGTGGCGATGGTCGCGACGATCGGCTGCAGCCGGCCGTAGATGACGATCAGGCCGTTGACCATGCCGCAGACGAGGCCCGCCGCCAGCACGGCTGCGATGCCGAGGCCGGCCTGCGCCGGCCCGCCGGCGACAAGGGAGGAGGCCAGGCAATTGGTCAGGATGAAGATCGAGCCGACGGAGAGGTCGATGCCGGCGGTCAGCACCACCAGGGTCTGGGCCATGGCGACCAGGGCGAGCAGCACGCCCTTGTTGGCGGCCGTGGTCACCACGTTGGCGGTGAAGCCGGCCGGGTGGTTGGCGACGTAGATGACGAACATCAAGACGAAGATGGCGAACGCCACCAGCGTGCCGCGATGCTCGGCGAAGCGGTAGCGCCAGTCGGTCACGCCTCCACCGCCGGCCGGCGGCCGGCCTCCCCTGCTTGGGCCGCGATGTTGAGCGCGCTGGCGATCAGCGCCCGCTCGGTGATGCCGGCGCCGACCAGCTCGCGCTTCACGGCCCCGTCATAGAGCACCAGGACGCGATCGCAGCAGCCGACCAGCTCGTCATAGTCGGTGGAGTAGAACAGGATGGCGGCGCCGGCATCGGCGAGCCGGCGCAGGAGCTGGTAGATCTCCTGCTTGGTGCCGACGTCGATGCCGCGGGTGGGATCGTTGAGCAGGATGATGCGCGGCGCGCGCATCAGCCATTTGGCGATCACCACCTTCTGCTGGTTGCCGCCGGAGAGCGCCCCGACCGGGATGGCGGTGCCGGCGGTGCGGATGGCCAGCAGCTTGATCATGTCGTCGATCGCCCGGCGCTCCGCCGCCCGGTCGACCACGCCGCCGCGCGACAGCCGGTCGAGCGCGGCGAAGGAGAGGTTGTCGCCGACCGACATCGGCAGCATCAGGCCCTCTGTCTTGCGGTCCTCGGGGATGAGAGCCATGTCGATGCCCGCCGCCTTGGCGGCGCGGGGCGAGGCGAGGCGCACCGGCCTGCCGTCGATCAGCATCGTGCCGGTGACGCCCTTGAGCACGCCGAACAGGGCGAGCAGCAATTCGCGCTGGCCCTGGCCGTCGAGGCCGCCGAGGCCGACCACCTCGCCGGCGCGGGCGGCGAGCGAGATGTCCTTGAGGCGCTGCGTCCAGGAAAGGCCCCGCACCTCCAGCACCGGCGCCGCCTCGCGCGGCGCCGCGGGCGGACGCGGCGGGAAGACGTGGCTGTATTCGCGGCCGATCATCAGCTCGACCACCTCGTTGTCGGACTTGGCGCCGGCCTGGTAGGTGGCGACGTTGCGGCCGTTGCGGAACACCGTGCACTCGTCGGCGATCTCGGCGATCTCGTGCATGCGGTGGGAGATGTAGAGCAGCGCCAGCCCCTCCGAGCGCAGCTGGCGCAGCACGGCCATCACCTTGGCGACGTCGGCGGCGGTCAGGGCCGATGTCGCCTCGTCGAGGATGAGGATGCGCGGGCGGCGCGCCAGCGCCTTGGCGATCTCGACGATCTGGCGGCGCGACAGCGGCAGGTCCTTGACCGGCGCCATGGGATGGATGTCGCTGCCGCCGGCCCGGGCCAGCGCTTCCTCGGCGAGGCGGCGCTGGGCGCGCCGGTCGATCATGCCGAAGCGCCGCGGCGGCCGGCTGATCAGGATGTTGTCGGCGACGGAGAGGTCGGGGATCAGCGACAGTTCCTGGAAGATGCAGACGATGCCGGCATCGCCGGCCGCCGCCGGATCGGCGAAACGGACCTCGCGGCCCTCCAGCACCATGCGTCCCTCGTCCGGCGCCACCACCCCGGCCATGATCTTGATCAGGGTGGACTTGCCGGCGCCGTTCTCGCCCAGGATGGCATGGACGCTGCCGCCGCGCACGGCGAGCGAGGCCTTCTCCAGGGCGCGAACGCCGCCGTAGCGCTTGGAGACGGCGTCGAGATGCAACAGGGGAGCGTCCATCCGGCCTCCGGGGTGAGAAGGCCGCAAGGGCCCTCCGCGACGCCTGATCAGGAGGAGGCGCGGCGGAAGCGGTTGCTTCCGCCGCTGCCGGCTACTGGTTCTGCTCGCTCTGGCCCATGATCTCCTGCGCCGTGAAGTTGATGCCGCAGGTCGGGAAGGCGTTGCCGACGAAGAAGTTGGGCGACTGGTTCGAATAATAGTTGTCGCCGTCCTTGAAGTTCGGATCCTCGACGATGGCGAGCGGCAGCTTCACCGATTGCGGCACGACCTTGCCTTCGAGCGCGTCGATCGCGGTCTTGATTGCGACGGCGACCTGGGCCGGGCCGGTGCCGGCCGAGGAGCACTTCAGGCCCTCGGCCGAATATTTGCCGCAGAAGGTGCGGAAGCCGTTCTCGGTCTCCGCGCCGATCGGCACCCAGGGATGCTTGGCGTCGATCATCGCCTGGACGATGCCGGTGTCGCCGCCCTGGGAGGTGATGCCGTCGAACTTCTTGTGCACGGCGATGGCGTCGGCGGTGGCCTTCTGGGCGGTGGGGTCGTCCCACTTGCCGACCACCTCGACCACGTCCCACTTCTTGCCGGTGGCGTCGAGGGTCTCGTGGATGCCGTTGTGACGGTCCGTGTCGACCGAGGTGCCGGCGACGCCGCGGACCTCGAGGATCTTGCCGCCGTTCGGCAGGTGGCTGGCCAGCCACTTGCCCCAGAGCACGCCCAGGCCCTTCTGGTCGACGTTGACGTTGATCGCGTCCTCGGTGTCGAGGGTGTTGTCGAAGGCGACCAGGACGACGCCGGCGGCCCGGGCGCGCTTGATCACCGGCGCGAAGGCCTTGGGGTTCTGGGCGTTGACGACGATGGCGTCATAGCCGGAATCGATGAAGTTGTTGATGGCCGAGATCTGCGCGGCGACGTCCTCGCCGGTCGAGACCACCTTGAACTCCTTCAGCTTGGCCTTGACCTCGGGCTGGGCGGCATAGGCCTTCGCCGTCTTGATCATCTGGATGCGCCAGGTGTTGGCGATATAGCCGTTGGCGAGCGCGACGCGGAAGGGCCCGGTCTTGGCCGGGAACTTGAAGAACTTGGTCTTGTCCGTCCACGGCACATAGCATTGCGGGTCGGCGGCCGGACCGCTGACCAGCTCGGGGCCGGCAGCCAGCGCCGGGCCGGCCAGGACGCTCGATACCAGCAGCGCCGCACCGAGGGCGAGCCTGTGGCGGGAATGCGCATTCACGGTCATGGATGATCCTCCCATTTGCGATGGATCGACGCGTCGCCCGGCGGGCGACCTGTTCTTGATCTTGTTGGTCCTGCGCCTGCACTTGCCGTCGCGACGCTCCCCAGGGGAAGCTCGCGCATTCGAGCCCATTATTCTTCTCGCTCGAAGGTAAGAAATAGAATATTGTCTGATGAAAGCGCTGTCAACGACGCAGTATGCTGCGCCGCACAAGACGCAGGACGCGGGAGACCCCGCTCCAGGAGGAAGGCTGGGCCGGCACGGACATCGATGAGACCGGGAGAAACGGATGTCGCGCCCGGCCAGGGTCGCCGGCGCACCACGCTTTCGGACGTGGCGGCACGCGCCGGCGTCAGCCCCGTGACGGTGTCGCGCGCCCTGCGCCGGCCGGACATGGTCTCGGCCGACCTCAGGGCCCGGATCGACCAGGCCGTGCGCGAGCTCGCCTATATCCCGAACCAGCTGGCGAGCGCCCTCGCCTCGGCCCGCACCCACATGGTGGGCGTGGTGATCCCGTCGCTGACCAACGGCGTCTTCGCCGACTATCTCAGGGCCCTGCACGACCTGTTCGTGCCGGCGGGGATCCAGCTCCTGGTCTCCAACTCGCGCTATTCGCCGGTGGAGGAGGAGGCGGCGATCGCCACCATCCTCGGCCAGAGCCCGGAGGCGATCATCGTCGCCGGCATCGACCAGACCGCACGCGCCCGGCGCCTGCTCGAGCGGGCCGGCATCCCGGTGGTGCAGACCATGGAGCTCGCCGAGGATCCCGTCGACATCAATATCGGCCTGTCCCAGCACGAGGCCGGCCTGGCGGCGACGCGCTACCTCATCGGGCTCGGCCACCGGCGCATCGGCCACATCTCGGCCCGGCTCGATCCGCGCTCGCGCCGGCGCGCCGCCGGCTATGCCGCGGCGATGGAGCAGGCCGGGCTCGGGCGCGAGCCGCTGCTGGCGGCGACGCTGCGCCCCTCCACGGTGGCGCTCGGCGCCGAGCTCCTCGGCAGCCTGCTGGCCCGGGAGAGGCGGCTCGAAGCGGCCTTCTGCTGCAATGACGACCTCGCCCTCGGCGCGCTGTTCGAATGCCAGCGCCGCGGCATCCGCGTCCCCGGCGACATCGCCCTCATCGGCTTCAACGACCTGGAATTCTGCGCCAGTGCCTTTCCCTCGCTCTCCTCGGTGGCGGTGCCGCGCTACGAGATGGGCCGGCGGGCGGGCGAGATCGTGCTGGAGGTCATCCGCGGCTCCGGCAACCGCCCGGCGACGCGCCGGATCGACCTCGGCTTCGCCATCCGCGAGCGCCAGAGCACGAGCCCGCGGGACGCGGCCGGGCAAGCCGGCCGGAGCCCGGCGGCATCGCAGGCCTGAACCCCGCAGCCCGCCCCGATTGCAGCCGGCGGACCGGCGCGGCCATGACCTCGGAGGTAATTGCGGGGGCGCGGCGGCGACCGCATGGTTCGCGGGCCTGGCACGACCAGGCGACACGAACCGGAGCCTTCCCGATGACCGACGCAGCCACCATCGCCGACCGCTACATCGCAGTCTGGAACGAAGCGGACCCGGCGCGCCGCCGCGATCTCCTCGCCAGCGGCTGGGCGGAGGACGCCACCTATCGCGACCCGCTGATGCAGGGCCGCGGCCACGGCGAGATCGACGGCCTGATCGCGGCCGTGCAGGCGCGCTTCCCCGGCTGGCGCTTCGCCCTCGCCGGCCGCCCCGACGGCTTCGCCGACCATGTGCGCTTCTCCTGGGAGCTCGGTCCCGAGGACGGCGAGCGTCCGATCGGCGGCACCGACTTCGCCGTGCTCGACGGCGGTCGCCTCAAGGTGGTGACGGGCTTCCTCGACAAGGTGCCCGCCGGCGCCTGAAGCCGGCGCCGGGACGCGGCGGGGCGACGGGCTCCGCCGCATCCGCTCCCCTTCTCACCGAGGCAGATCATCATGAGACGGATCGACGAAACCGCCGGCATGCCGGCCGACGAGCCCTTCGGCATCCGCAGCGCTCCGAACCAGGTCCGCACCGCCGACGGCACCACCCTGTTCGTCCGCGACTGGGGCGAGGGCCGGCCGGTGCTGTTCCTGTCGGGCTGGACGCTCAATGCCGACATGTGGGCCTACCAGATGGAGCCGCTGTCGCGGCAGGGCCTGCGCTGCATCGCCTATGATCGGCGTGGCCATGGCCGCTCGAGCGATCCGGGCCGCGGCTACGACTACGACACCCTGGCCGACGACCTCGCCGCGGTGCTGGCCGCGCTCGACCTCTCCGACGTGATGCTGGTCGGCCACTCCTTCGCCAGCGGCGAGATCGTGCGCTACCTCACCCGCCATGCGGCGCGGCGGATCGGCCGGGTCGTGCTGGTCTCGCCGGCGGCGGTGCCCTATCTGACCAGGACGCCGGACAATCCCGTCGGCGTCGACGCCGCGGTGTTCGAGCGCCTGCGCGAGATGCTGCTCGACGATTTCCCGGGCTGGGCCGAGACCGGCGCGGACGCCTATTTCGTGCCGGGCACGTCGCGGCCGATCAAGGACTGGACTGTTCGCATGATGATGCAGACCACGCTGCAGGCCGCGCTGGCGCTGAGCCGCATCCAGACCGCCACGGATTTCCGCGGCGCGCTCGCCGGCATCGCCGTGCCGACGCTGGTGGTCCACGGCGACCGCGATGCCTCCGCCCCGCTCGACCTCACCGGCCGGCCGGCGGCGGCCCTGATCCCCGGCGCCCGGCTGGCAATCTACGAGGATGGGCCGCACGGGCTCTACTTCACCCACAAGGAGCGGCTGAACCGCGACCTCCTCGCCTTCGCGGGAGCCGTGCCGTGATGCCGGCCCGCACCGTCGGCGAAGCCCTGCGCGACTGGCGCCAGCGCCGGCGCATGAGCCAGCTCGACCTCGCGCTCGAGGCGGAGATCTCGCAGCGGCATCTGAGCTTCCTCGAAAGCGGCCGTTCGCTGCCGAGCCGGGAGATGCTGCTGCATCTGGCCGAGCGGCTGGAGGTGCCGCTGCGCGAGCGCAATCCGATGCTGCTGGCCGCCGGCTATGCGCCGGTCTATGCCGAGCGCCGGCTCGACGATCCGGCGATGAAGCCGGCGCGCGAGGCGATCGAGCTGGTGCTCCGGGGACACGAACCCTTCCCGGCCCTGGCGGTCGACCGGCACTGGACGCTGGTCTCGGCCAATGCGGCGCTCGGGCCGCTGCTGGCCGAGGTGCGCGACGCGGCGCTGCTGCGCCCGCCGGTCAACGTGCTGCGCCTCGCCCTGCACCCCGCGGGCCTGGCGCCGGCCATCGCCAACCTGCCGGAATGGCGCGCCCACCTCCTGGACCGGCTGCGCCACCAGATCGCCGTCGGCGGCGACACGGTGCTGTCGGACCTGATGCGCGAGCTCGCCGCCTATCCCGTGCCAGCTCTGCCGGTGCCGCGACCGGCCGTGCCGGCGCGCGACTATGCCGGCGTGGTGGTGCCGCTGGAGCTGGTGACCCGGGCCGGGCCGCTCTCCTTCTTCTCCACCACGACGGTGTTCGGCACGCCGGTCGACGTCACGCTGTCGGAGCTGGCGCTGGAATCCTTCTTCCCCGCCGACGCCGCCACGGCCGAGCGCCTGCGCGCCCTCGCCGCCCCGGCCAAGGCTCCGGGCCTGTCGTCCTGACCGGCACAGCCATTCCAGACCTGCAAGGACGTGTCATGACAAGCTATGCCATCGCCCATCTGCGCCAGGTCGCGCTCGGACCCGCCATCGTGGAGTATCTCCAGCGCATCGACGCGACGCTGGCGCCGTTCCGGGGCCGCTTCATCGTGCATGGCGGCGCGGTGGAGCGGCTCGAAGGCGACTGGAGCGGCGACCTGATCATGATCGCCTTCCCCGACCGCGACCATGCCCGCCGCTGGTACGCTTCGCCGGCCTACCAGGCGATCCTGCCGCTGCGGACGCAGAATTCCGTGGGCGACGTGATCTTCGTCGACGGCGTGCCGGAGGACCATCGGGCCACCGACGTGCTGGCGGCGTGAGGAAAGGTACCAGGCATCGCTCTTGTCCAGCTTGTCGAAGTTGACAAAGTTGCATCCGTCTCTCACATCTGCGGCAGGAGGCCTGCGATGGCGGAGATGGTGCAACCCAAGATGACGCCTCGCGCGCGAGCGCCGCGCGGCGTCATGACCGTGCTGACGGTCCGGGGCGATCAGGCGGCGGCGCTGCGGGACATGGCGCTGCCGGCCGGGGTCGAGCTCGCCATCGTCTCGCCGGGCTCGCTGGACGCGGAGGATGTCCGCAAGATCCGGCGCGGCGCCAAGGTCCGGCTCGGCGCGCCCCGCACGGTCTATGCCGAGCCGGCGGCGGAGCGCCGGGACATGGTCGCCCGGGACGCCTTCGAGCCCGACGCCCGGGCGCGCGCCCTGCTCGAGGGCGTGCGCATCGCCCAGGACGACCTGCGCCGCGCCGGCGGCGCCTATGACCTGGAGCAGGTCAGGACGCTGATGCGGGGCGTCTCGCGCCAGGCGATCGACAAGCGGGTGCAGGAGGGAAGCCTCATCGCCGTGCCCGGCCCCAGCAATCGCCGCAGCTACCCCACCCTGCAGTTCGGCCGGGACGGGGCGGTGGTGAGCGGCCTGAAGGCGGTGCGCGAGGCTCTGGAGACGGACAATCCCTGGACCGTCCTCAACTTCCTCGCCAACCCCGACGACCGGCTGCAGGGGCGCCGGCCGATCGACCTCCTCAAGGGCGGCGACGTGGCGCTGGTGGTGGAGGCGGCGCGGCGGCTGGGCCAGCAGGGCGCTTGAGCGCGCCCGCCCCTCCCCCGGACCTGGCGCACCGGGCCCCGGATCTCCTCGTTCTGCCGGCGGGGACGATCGTCCATCGCTTCTACACCGCGGCCTATGATCCGATCTTCTTCGATGCCTCGCGCAGCGGCCGCTTCAACGCGCCGGACGGCAGCTACGGCGTGCTCTATGTCGCACGGGAGGAGAGCGGCGCCTTCGCCGAGACTTTCCTGCGCAATCCCGGCCGGACGCTGATCGACCCGGACCTGCTGCGCCGCAAGGCCTATGTCCGCCTGGAGGTCACCGCCGGGCTCAGGCTGGTGAAGTTCGCCGGCCCCGGCCTCGCCATCCTCGGCGCCACGGCCGAGGTGGCGCATGGCGGGCTGCCCTACGACATTCCCCAGGCCTGGTCGCAGGCCCTGCGCGCCCATCCCGCCGCGCCGGACGGCATCGCCTATCACGCCCGGCACGACGACGAGGCGCTGTGCCATGCGATGTTCGACCGGGCCGCGGCCCACCTCGTCGAGGTCGAGCGGCGCGTCGATCTCGACCAGGACTGGTTCTGGCGTCTGGCGCTGCGCTACCGGGTCGGCCTGGCGCCGCGGTGAGGAGCGCCCGGCGCCTACGGCACCGCCGTCTCGCGCCGGCGCTGCCAGAGGGCGTAGCGCAGGCGGGCGAGGCGATAGGCGTCGGGGATCGACAGGGCCCAGACGAACAGGCCGAAGGCGCTGCGGCCGATGAAGGACTGGTCGGGCGTGGTCAGGTGGAAGCTGATCAGGGCGAGCAGCAGGGAGAAGAAGGCGATGCCGAGCCCGCGCTGGGGCTGGCCGACGGCGACGTGCCCCATGCCGGGAAGAAGGATGGCGAGGGCGAGCACGGCATAGGGGTGGATCGGCCGGGTCATCATGGGCGCACCTCGTCCTTGTCGGTCGGCGCGGGCTCGGCAGCCAGAGCATCCTCGAGCCCGACCAGGGCGTCGTGCAGCGCCAGCAGGGTGGCGGCGGCGACGGGCGTGTCGCCGAAGACGCATTGGCGCAGCAGGAGATAGTCGCCGCGCCGGCCCTCGGCCGCCTGGCGGACGACGCGCAGCGCGCCGGGCAGCGCCGCCACCTCCTTGATGCGGGGATCGGCGAACAGCGCCCGAAGCGGCGCGCCGGCGCGATCGAGCAGGGCCTGCGCCCGCCGCGCGGCGCCGCGCGCCAGGATCTCCGCCGGCAGGCCGGCGGGCGGGTCGAGGCGCAGCGCCAGCCGATGGGTGGCGGCGAAGAACTCGGCGCCGGTCGCGCGCGTCAGCAGCGCGAAGGCGGGCCGCGGCACACGCCGGGTCGAGATCGTCACGGCGAGCCAGAGCTGCGGCAGGCGGCGCAGGGTCAGGCTGTCGGGGATCAGCTCCAGGCGCACCGCCCGGCTGCCGATGGTGCCGTCGAGCCGGGGAAAGCCGTCCGGCGCCAGGGTGAGGCGCGCCGTGTCGAGCACGGCGCGGCAGTCGTCGAGCAGGGCGGCGCGGGCCGCCGCCACGGCGCGGTGCTCGCGCCGGGCGAGCCAGGCCAGGGCGCCGCCGCCGAGCAGCGCCAGGACGAGGGCGAGGGCCGGCCCCACGGTCAATACCCCCGCGGCCGCGGCCAGGGCATGGTGAACTGGTCGCCGCGCCGCACGAACTTGTAGCGGTGGAAGGCGAACCAGGCCGAGGCGACGATGTAGAACACCATCATCGCCACCAGCTGCGTGCCATAGCCCAGGAACACCGCGAAATAGGTCACGGCGCACAGGATGAACAGCACGATCGCCGGCAGGGGATGGAAGGGGTGGACATAGCCGCGCTTGATCGTGTCCAGCGGCCATTTGCGCCGGAACAGGATCATGTTGATCGGCATGAAGGTATAGCCGAGCAGGCCGGACAGGATCGAGAAGGTGATCACCTGGTCGAGCGGGGCGCCGAGGGCGAAGATCAGGGCGATCGGCACCAGGAAGACGATCGAGCGGAACGGCGTGCGATATTTCGGGTGCACGGCGCCGAACCAGATCGGCATGTAGCGGTCACGGCCCATGGAGAACCAGGCGCGCGAGGCGTCGTTGATGCAGCCATTGGCCGAGGCGAGCGTCGAGAAGATGGTGCCGACGAACAGGAACACCATCAGGAAAGTGGAGTCGGTCATGCGCGCCGCGTCGAACAGCGGCGTGATCGCCTGGCCGAGATATTCCCACGGCATCAGCCCGACGCAGATATACCAGGTCATGGTGGCGGCGATCAGCAGCGTGATCATGCCGAGCATGGTGCCGAGCGGCAGGGCGCGGGCCGGCGAGCGCACCTCCTCGGCCGCCTGGGTGGTGCCCTCGATGCCGAGATAGAACCACAGGCCGAAATGCAGCGAGGCGACCACGCCGAGCCAGCCATAGGGCAGGCCGACCAGGAACTCGTTCGGCTTCAGCACCGCCGTCGACCAGGGCCGCACGCCGAGGAACAGCACGACGATGGAGACGAAGGCGATGGCGGTGATGACCAGGTTGAAGGTGAGCGTGGCGTAGACGCCGCGATAGTTCAGCCAGGCCAGGAACAGGATGGTCAGCACGATGAACGGCTTGTCCTGCACCGCGTCGAAGCCGGCCATGCCGCCGACGGTCTGGATGAGGTAGCCGGCGGTGATGGCGTTGCCGGCCTCCAGCATGGTGTAGGCCATGACCAGGAACAGGCCGACATTGAAGGCCATCAGCGGGCCGACGATGTGCTTGGCCTGGGCATATTGGCCGCCGGCGGCGGCCACGGTGGACGTCACCTCCGAATCGATCATGGCGACGCAGGTGTAGAGCAGGCCCGCCGTCCAGCAGGCGATCAGCGCCGCCAGGGCGCCGCCCTTGCCGACGGCGAAGTTCCAGCCCATGAACTCGCCGACCAGCACGATGCCGACCCCCAGCGCCCAGACATGGGCCGGGCCGAGCACGCGCAGGAGCGAGATCTTCTCGCCGTGGATGACGGTCGCCGGCGCGTTCGCGGCGGACTCCGAGGCTGCGGTCATTGCGCCCCCCTGTGCGTCGGATCGATCACGAGCTGGTCCTCGATCTCGCCTTCACGGGACGACATCAGCACGTCCTCGGAATAGGCGGTGTTGGTCTTGACGAGGTCGTAGAGCATCCACAGGCCGAACACGGCCGACAGCGCCCACGCGAGATATTCCAGAGCCTGGAAAGCGTTCATCGCGGCCCCCTCACCTGTCGTCGAAGCGTTCGGCGATGACGTCCCGGTATTCCTTGTCCGAGAAGCGGACGACGAACACGAAGTAGACGATCACCACCAGGGCGGTCAGGAGGAAGGCGCCGATCGAGAAGGTGTAGTCGAAGCGCGAGGCGATCAGCGGCGCGGCGGTCTCGGGGGTGAAGCCGAGCTTCTCCCAGGCGGCCTGCATGAGCGGGCTCTGCTGCATGGCGGCCCAGCTCTTCTCGGCGAAGGAAAGGTCGAGCTTGCCGCCGCCGGCCAGGCCCAGGGCGACGGGCGCGAACAGGCTCGCCACCACCAGGGCGAGGAGGAAGAGGGAATCGACGATCTGCCCCGTGGCGGACTGCTGCGGCGGACGATAGGTCGGCTTGGCCATCGCTGTCCTCACTTGCGGTTCTTCATTTCGTCGAGATAGTGCAGGTCGAGGCCGTAGATGTGGCTCTTGTCCTCGCGGTAGTGGCGTACCAGCGCGGTGATCGAGGCGGTGTTGAACAGCAGCACCAGCCCGCCGGCGACCGCGAGCGCGGCGACGACGGCGCTCGTGCCGGTGTCGGGCAGGATCTGGACGAAGACGAACAGGACCGTGAGCCAGAGCACGACCACGGCGCCGATCGCCCAGGCGCGGTCGCCTCGATACATGCCCTCGATCCGCGGATCCTGGGATCCCGGTTGCATGGCGTGTTTCCTCTCAGTGAACTCCCGCTCATTAGCGAGCGTGGAGAGTTGCCTCACAGGCAACTAGTTTTGATACGCGGAAAGTCTGCGACGGCCGATGGCGCGAAGTCAAGCAAGGATCTGCACGGATATCGTGCAAATGCCCAGGATTCCGGCAGGAATCGCGGGCATAGATCCGGTATTTCACTAATGAGAAATATTATTTCTCATTAGGAATAATGGTTGACATCGGACGATGTCGGCAGCGTCGCGCCCGCATGGACCGACGGGTCGATCCCCGCCCTTGAGGGTCGAGGATGGGGCGAGCCTCGCCGCATCCCTGCCCGCAATTTGCGCAATCCCGGCCCGCCGCCGCCTGTCAAATCGGCTTGCGCGCCGCGGCCGCCGGTCCATAATCGTTCGTATACCAATAAATTTTCCGGCGGCACGGGGCTTTGCCTCCGGCGCCGGCTGGTAGAGGATCGGCCGACGCGCCGGGACGGCTCGATGGAGGGGACGATGATCAAGATGCTGCTCGCCGGGACGGCCGCCGCTGCCGCCCTCCTCGGCCTCGCCCTTCCCGCAGGGGCGGCCGACATCAAGATCGGCGACATCAACAGCTATTCCGCCCTGCCCGCCTTCGCCGAGCCCTATCGCAAGGGCTGGCAGATGGCGGTGGAGGAGATCAATGCCGCCGGCGGCGTCAACGGCGACACGCTGGTGGTGGTCTCCAGGGACGATGCGGGCAAGCCGGGCAATGCCATCACCGCCGCCAACGAGCTCGTCGCCCAGGACGGCGCGGTGCTGCTGACCGGCGGCTTCTTCTCCAATGTCGGCCTCGCCCTCTCCGACTATGCCAAGCAGAAGGGCATCCTTTACATCGCCGGCGAGCCGCTGACCGACGCCATCACCTGGTCCAAGGGCAATGCCTACACCTTCCGCCTGCGCCCCTCCAACTACATGCAGGCGGCGATGCTGGCGGAGGAAGCGGCCAAGCTCCCGGCCAAGCGCTGGGCGACGATCGCGCCCAACTACGAATATGGCCAGTCCGCCGTCGCCGTGTTCAAGCAGCTGCTGCAGAAGAAGCGCCCCGACGTCAGCTTCGTCGGCGAGCAATGGCCGCCGCAGGGCAAGATCGACGCCGGCGCGGTGGCCGAGGCGATCAAGGCGACCCAGCCCGAGGCCATCCTCAACGTCGAGTTCGGCGCCGACCTCATCAAGCTGGTGCGCGAGGGCACGGCCCGCGGCCTGTTCGAGGGCCGCTCGGTGGTGAGCTTCCTCACCGGCGAGCCGGAATATCTCGATCCCCTCAAGGCGGACGCGCCGGTCGGCTGGATCGTCACCGGCTATCCCTGGGACAAGGACCAGTCCCCGGCCAACCTCGCCTTCGTCAAGGCCTACCAGGCCAGGTACGCCGACTATCCCAGGCTCGGCTCGGTGGTCGGCTATGCCGAGATGAAGGCGATCGCCGCCGTCCTCGCCAAGGCGAAGTCGACGAAGACCGAGGACCTGATCAAGGCGGCGGAAGGCATCGGCTTCGACACGCCCTTCGGCCCGGTGTCCTTCCGCGCCATCGACCACCAGTCCACCATGGGCGCCTTCGTCGGCAAGACCGCGGTGGTCGACGGCAAGGGCGTGATGGTCGACTTCCGCTACGTGCCGGGCGCCCAGGTGCTGCCGCCCGACAGCGAGGTGAAGACGCTGCGCCCGCAGGGCTGAGCCCGGCCGGCCGCCCGCCGCGCACAGGAGTCTGCGGCCCATGCTGGACCTCGTCGTCGCCCAGGGGGTGACCGGCCTCGCCAACGCGTCGTCGCTGTTCCTGGTCGCCTCGGGCCTGTCGCTGATCTTCGGCGTCACCCGCATCGTCAACTTCGCCCACGGCGCCTTCTACATGCTCGGCGCCTATGCAGCGGTCACGCTGGCGCCCGGGCTGGCCGAGCGGCTGGGGCCGGGGCCGGGCTTCTGGCTCGCGCTGCCGCTCGCCGCGGCGATCGTCGCCGCCATCGGCGTCGCCGTGGAAGTGCTGCTGCTCCGGCGCATCTACCGGGCGCCGAGCCTGTTCCAGCTGCTCGCCACCTTCGGCGTGACGCTGATGGTGGAAGACCTCGTGGTCCTGGTCTTCGGCCCCGACGACCTGATCGGGCCGCGCGCGCCGGGCCTCGGCGGCTCGGTCACGCTGCTCGGCCACGCCTTCCCCAGCTACGACCTGTTCCTGATGCTGCTCGGGCCGGCGGTGCTCGGCCTGATCTCGGCCCTGCTGCACCGCACCCGCTTCGGCATCCTGCTGCGCGCCGCGACCGAGGATCGCGACATGGTCGCCGCGCTCGGCGTCAACCAGAGCCGGCTGTTCACCGGCATCTTCGCCCTCGGCATCTTCCTCGCCGCGCTCGGCGGCGCCCTGCAGATCCCGCGCGACGCCGTCACCCACCAGATGGACCTGTCGATCATCGTCGAGGTGTTCGCGGTCGTCATCATCGGCGGGCTGGGAAGCCTCGCCGGCGCCTTCCTCGCCGCGGTCCTGGTGGCCGAGCTCAATGCCTTCGGCATCCTCGTCTTCCCCGGCATCTCGATGGTCATGGTGTTCCTGGCCATGGCTGTCGTGCTGGTGGTGCGCCCCTACGGCCTCCTCGGCCGCCCCTTCGCGCCGGACCGGGCCGCGGCGGCGGCGACCGCCCGGCCCTGGCGCCCCTTCACGGCGCGGGAGCGCCTCGCCGTCGCCGCGGGGATCGCCGCCGCCGCGGCGCTGCCGCTCGTCGCCGGCGCCTATGGGCTGACGGTCGCGGCCGAGGTGATGATCGCCGTCGTCTTCGCCGCCAGCCTGCAGCTCCTGATGTCGGCGGGGGGCCTGGATTCCTTCGGCCACGCCGCCTTCTTCGGCCTCGGCGCCTATGGCGCGGCCCTGGCGGTCCAGCATGTCCAGGCGCCGATGGCGCTCGCCCTGCTCGCCGGCCCGCTGCTGGCGCTCGCCGGCGCCCTCGCCGTCGGCTGGTTCTGCATCCGCCTCACCGGCGTGCATTTCGCCATGCTGACGCTCGCCCTCGCCCAGATCGCCTGGGCGGTCGCCTTCCAGTGGGTCGACGTGACGGGCGGCGACAACGGCCTGCTCGGCATCTGGCCGGCGCCCTGGGCCACCGGCCCCGCCGCCTATTACTGGCTGACCCTGGCGGCGGCGCTGCTCACCCTCGCCTTCGTGCGGCAGGTCGTGTTCTCGCCGTTCGGCTACGCCCTGCGCGCGGCGCGCGACTCGGCCGGCCGGGCGGAGGCCATCGGCATCGACCGCCGGCGCATGCAATATGCCGCCTTCGCCATGGCGGGCACGCTGGCCGGGCTCGCCGGCGCCCTGTTCGCCTTCCTCAAGGGCAGCATCTTTCCCGACAGCTTCGCCGTGCCGCTCTCGGTCGACGCGCTGGTGATGGTGCTGATCGGCGGCGTCGGCACCGTGTCGGGCGCGGCGGTCGGCGCCGTGCTCTACAAGACCGCCGAGATCTGGCTGATCTCGACCACCGACCATTCCAAGCTGGTGCTCGGCGCCGGCATCGTGGCGCTGGTGCTCGTCTTCCCGCGCGGCGTGGTCGGCACCGCCGCCGTGCTCGCCGACCGCCTGCCCTGGCCGCGGCGGCGGACCGCCGGGCTGCGGCCGGCCCTGGCGCCGCCCGGCGGAGCGGCCGAGCCATGAGCGCCGCCCCGCTCCTGCAAGTCCGCGGCCTCACCAAGCGCTATGGCGGGGTGACGGCGGTCGCCGATGTCGGCTTCGACCTCGCGGCCGGCGAGCTCCTGGCCATGGTCGGCCCGAACGGCGCCGGCAAGACCACCTGCTTCAACATGCTCAACGGCCAGCTTGCGCCCGACGGCGGCACGGTGCGCATCGCCGGCATCGACACGGCCGGGCTGCCGCCGCGCCGCATCTGGCAGATCGGGGTCGGCCGCACCTTCCAGATCGCCGCCACCTTCCAGTCGATGACCGTGAGCGAGAACGTCGAGACCGCCCTGCTCTCCCATGCCGGCCGCCTCGGTTCGGTCTTCGGCCGGGCGCACGCCTTCCGCGCCGAGGCCGAGGCGCTGCTGGAGCGGGTCGGCCTCGGCCCTCTCGCCGGCCGGCCCGCCGGCATTCTCGCCTATGGCGACGTCAAGCGGCTGGAGCTCGCCCTGGCGCTCGCGAGCCGCCCCCGGCTCCTGCTGATGGACGAGCCGGCCGCCGGCATGGCGCCGCGCGAGCGGGTGGCGCTGATGCGCCTGGTGGCGCAGACCGCGCGGTCCGGCACCATCGGCGTGCTGTTCACCGAGCACGACATGGACGTGGTGTTCGAGAATGCCGACCGGGTGATGGTGCTCGACCGCGGGCGGCTGATCGCCGAGGGCTCGCCCGCCGCGGTGCGCAGCGATCCCGAGGTGCAGGCCGTCTATCTCGGCAAGGGGCTGACCTACGAGGCCGGGGCATGAACGCGGGCGAGCCGACGGCGATGCTGGAGGTCCGCGATCTCGACGCCTGGTACGGGCCGGCGCAGATCCTGTTCGGCGTGGCGCTGGACGTGCCGCGCGGCGCGGTCACCGCCCTGCTCGGGCGCAACGGCGCGGGCAAGTCGACCACCTTCAAGGCCCTGATCGGGCTCGGCCCGCGCCGCGGCGGCACGATCCGCTTCGCGGGCCGCGACATCGCGGGCCTGCCGACCCATGCCGTGGCGCGGCTGGGCCTGGGCTATGTCCCGGAGGACCGGCGCGTCTTCGCCGATCTCACGGTCGAGGAGAACCTCGCCGTCGGCCGGCAGCCGCCGCGGCCGGGGCTGGAGCCCTGGACGCCGGAACGGCTCTACGCGCTCTTTCCCAACCTGGCGGCGATGCGCGGGCGCCCCGGCGGCCGGATGAGCGGCGGCGAGCAGCAGATGCTGACCATCGCCCGCACCCTGATGGGCAATCCCCTCATGGTGCTGCTGGACGAGCCGTCGGAGGGCCTCGCCCCCCGGATCGTCGAGGAGATGGCCGCCGCCATCCTCGCCATGAAGCGTCAGGGCGTCAGCCTGCTCGTCTCGGAGCAGAACCTGCACTTCGCCCGGCTGATCGCCGACCGCGCCGTCATCCTGGAGAGCGGACGGACGCGCTTTTCCGGCACGATGCGGGAGCTGGAGACCGACGCGGCGGGAAGCGCCTATCTCTCGCTGTAAGCGGCACAGGCGCGGGGGCTGCGTACGCCTGCGCAGGAGCCGGGCCGCAATTCCGCCAGAATGCACGTCAACCTAACCCGACGGGTGGGGGCGCTGCGCCGGAGGATGCGATGCGCCTTTTGATCGTTACCGGAATTCTCGCCGCCCTCGTGGCGCCCGTGCCGCAGGCACAGGCCGTCGGGTGCCTCTCCGGAGCCGTGGCCGGCGGCGTCGCCGGGCACTATGCCGGTCACCACGCCGTGCTCGGCGCGCTCGGGGGCTGCGTGGTCGGGCACCACCTCGCCGTCCAGAAGAAGAAGAGGCTGAAGGAGCAGCAGCTCCAGGCCCAGCCGACGGCGGCGCCCGCCACGCCCCCGCCGACCACGCCCGCCCCGACGACGCCCGCTCCGGCCACGCCCGTTCCGGCCACGCCGGCGCCGGCCACACAGACCCCGTGAGCCGACGGCCCGGGCCTTCCGGCCCGGAGCCCCCCAAAGCTCCCCCTTGCGTCCTGCAACCGTCGGTTCATAGTCCCGAGGCGTTGCGTCGATCCGACCGGAGGGTTGAGACAATGGTTCCGAGCATGCGTATCTTCGCTGCCGCCGTCCTGCTGCCGTTCATGGCCTCGGGCGCCCTGGCCGATGCGACCTGCAAGGCCCAGGCGACCGACAAGAAGCTGGCGGGCGCCGCCCTGGCCAGCTTCACCAAGAAATGCACCGGCGACGCGCAGACCGCCTGCGACGCGCAGGCGACGGCCAAGAAGCTGGCGGGGGCGGCCAAGACCTCCTTCACCAAGAAATGCGTCGCCGACGCGGTCGGCGGCTGACCGCCGGCGCCCGTCGCCGCATCCCTCCGGCGGCCCGCGACGGGGCCGCCGCCCTCCACGGACGTGATGCCATGGCGGAGCTGATCGAGCGGGCCGGCGCGACGGCACATCGGCATGGTTGCGGCGATGCCCCGACGAGGAGGCCGTGTCGATGAGCGCCGCCTCCGGCAGGGACGAGCCGGCGCGCCGGTCCTGGCCGCTCCTGCGCTCGCTGTCCGGCTGGACGATCGCCGATCTCGGCCGGGACGTCCTCGCCGGCGTCACGCTCGCGGCCATCGCCGTTCCCGAGCAGATGGCGACGGCGCGCCTGGCCGGCTTCGCGCCGCAGATCGGCTTCCATGCCTTCATCGCGGGATCGCTGGCCTTCGCGGTGTTCGGCGCCAGCCGCTTCCTCTCCGTGGGCGCCGATTCCACCGTCGCGCCGATCTTCGCCGCCGGCCTGGCGCTGCTGGCGGCGGCCGGCTCGCCGCAATCCCTGGCCGCCGCCGCGGCCCTGGCGATGATGGTGGGCGTGCTGGTCTGCGCCTGCGGCCTCCTGCGCTTCGGGTGGATCGCCGACCTCCTGTCGGTTCCGGTGACGACCGGCTTCCTGGCCGGCATCGCCATCCATATCGCCATCTCGCAATTGCCGAGCCTGCTCGACCTGCCGCCGCCCGACGGCGGCACGATGATCCAGCGGCTGATCACGCTGCTGCAGGGCCTGCCCGGCCTCAATCCGTTCAGCACGGCGATCGGCCTCGGCGTCCTCGCCACCGTGCTGGTCTGCGAGCGGATCAGCCCGCGGATCCCGGGCGCCCTCATCGCCCTCGCCCTGGCGACGCTGGCGGTGATGGCCTTCGGCCTGGAGAGCCGCGGCGTCACGGTGCTCGGGCCGCTCCCGAGCGGATTGCCCCGGCCCAGCCTGCCGGCGATCGAGCTGATCGAGCTGCGCTCGCTCGTGCCTCTCGCGATGATCGTCGCGATGGTGGTGATGATGCAGACGGCCGCGACGACGCGCTCCTTCCCGCCGCCCGGGGCGATGCCGGACGTCGACCGGGACTTCATCGGCGCCGGGGCCGGCAACATCCTGTCCGGGCTGCTCGGGGCCTTCCCGGTGAATGCCAGCCCGCCGCGCACCGCCATCGTCGCGGAGACCGGCGGCCGCTCCCAGCTCGGCAGCCTGGTGGCGGCCGCCATCGTGCTGGTGCTGGCGATGGCGGCGGGCGGGCTGCTGGCCCATGTGCCGCACGCGGCGCTCGCGGGCGTGCTCCTGTTCGTGGCGCAGCGGATCTTCCGCCTCCAGACCTTCGCCAGGGTCTGGCGTGAAACCCGGGCCGAATTCGCCCTGATCCTCGTCACCATGATCGCGATCGTCACGCTGCCGATCGAGGTCGGGGTGGCCGTCGGGATCGGCCTCTCCCTGCTGCACGGCATCTGGAGCATGACGCGGGCCCAGCCCCTGCGCTTCGAGAGGATCGTCGGGACCCCGGTGTGGTGGCCGCCGGCGCCGGGCCTGCAGACCGAGCCGGTGCCCGGCGTGCTGGTGGTGGGCTTCCAGGCCCCCCTCTCCTTCCTCAACGCCGACGTGTTCCGGCGCGGCGTCCGGGCCCTGGTCGACGGCCTCGCCGAGCCGCCCGGGCTCATCGTGCTGGAGGCGAGCAGCATCATCGAGATCGACTTCACCGCGGCGCAGGCCCTGCGCGAGGTGATCCTTGGCTGCCGCTCCGGCGGCGCCGTCTTCGCCATGGCGCGGCTGGAATCGATCCGCGCCCGGGAGGCCCTCGCCCGCTTCGGCCTCGAGGACGTGCTCGGGCCGGGGCATCTCTTCCCCAGCGTCGATGCGGCGGTCACGGCCCTGGCGGGAGCAGCGGCCGCGCATGCGCCCTCCCCGCCGGAGGCGGCCCGGCGCTGAGCCGGCCGGCATGGCCGCCCCTCCCGTTGACGCTGATCCGGCATCGCCGGATAGTGAACATAACGGGAACATTTGGGAGCCTGTCCATGCCCGATGCCAGTTTTGCCGGCGCTGCGCGGCGCCGGAGCGATATCGCCGCGGCCGATGCCGCGCCAGCGACGGGCGCGGGCTCGCCGATGGCGTTACAGCGTCGTGACGCGGCTTGCGCAACCACTGGTCGCGCCCCTTGCCATGCAACCCTCTCTGACGTAGCGTCAGACCACTTCGCCGGGGCTGGTGGGCACGGGGCTCGGGGAAGCACCATGACAGGGACGAACGGCAAGGGCCGGCGTCGGGCCGGTGTGGCCTGCTTGCTGGCCGCGATGAGCACGATGGTGCTTGCAGCGCCGGCCTGGTCCGCTGCGGGTGACGGCGCGCGACAGGATGCACGCCCGATCGCAATGGCCGCAGCGCTGACTCCTGTCGCAGCTCCGGCCGTGCCGGTTGCGGGCGGCCCTCGCGTGCCGGTGGCGGATCCCACCCGCGAACCGCCGGCGTCGAGTCCGACGCCGTCGCACGCGTCCGAGACGATTCCAAAAGACGAGCCGGCACGGACGGCCGAACCGAGCCCGTCGGCGCAGACGTCGCCTCCCCTGGCGACGGCCGACGGCAAGGACGCGCCGGCCGTCGACGGCGCTGTGAAGGCCGAGGCCGCCGCAGCTCCGGCCGCCACGCTCGCCGCCGCAACCGATCAGGACGACCCGCTTGCCGCCTTCGGAGCGAAGACCGGCGTCGTCGGCAAGATCCAGCCGCCGCCCTCGAACGGCTCCTTCACCCAGCGCGTGTCCCTGGAGGCGCCCTCCTTCCACGGCATCGAGCCGAAGCTCGCCCTGGTCTACGATTCCAACGGCGGCGTCCGCGCCGGCGGCTGGTGGGCGGGCTTCGCCGGCATCGGCATGCGGCTTGAGGGGCTCTCCGACATCATCCGCATCACCCATGGCGGCGGCACGCCGCATCTCGGCTCGACCGACGTCGATGCGACGGACGTCTTCGCCCTGGACGGGGACGAGCTGGTCGCCTGCACCGCTGGCATGACCAGCCCCGCCTGCACCACGGGCGCGGCGGGAGATGGAATCACCTATTATGCGACCCGGGTCGAAAGCTTCGTGCGGATCAGGCAGGCCGTCGACGGCACGAGCGGGGCGATCACCTGGACCGTCACCGGGCGGGATGGCACGGTCTCGACCTACGCGCCCGTCTCCACCTGGGGCTCGGCGGATGCCGACCTGCCCAAGCTGGCGACGCAGGCGCGCTGGCTCCTCCAGAGCGTGACGGACGTCCACGGCAATCACATCGACTACGCCTATGCCTGCGCCGCCTTGCCCGTGTGCTGGCCGTCGACGATCCAATATGTCGGCAGCGGCGGCACCACGCCCCTCGCCACCATCACCTTCAACCGCGAGACCGTGCCGGCCGTGGCCCAGCTGGGCATGGTGAACGGCGGCCTGAAGGCGCCCAATGCCGACGGCTCGATCGATGCGACGGTCAAGTCGATCTCGACGCTCGATCAGCGCCTGACCTCGGTCGATATCGGTCTCGGCGGCAATCGGGTTCGGGCCTACGACCTCGCCTACGAGCAGAGCCCGGCCACGGGCTTCTCCCGGCTGACGACGGTGACGCCCTACGGCAGGGATGCGAGCCTCACCAACGGCCATGTCACGGGCGGCACCAGCCTGCCGCCGACCCGGCTTGCCTATCAGGGGGCGGCGCTGACGCTGACAGGCCCGCAGACTCTGCCGCTCACGTTGTCCCTGCGATACAATGCGGCCTATCCGAACAATCCGCAGTCATCCGTCCTCGCCGTCACCGACTCGAAGGGAGACCAGAAGCCGGACGCCTACGTGCTCTTTTGGCCGGGAGCCTACCCTGCCTGCACGACACAGGTGCCGTGCCCGCCCACGTCACGCCCGGCTCGCTATTGCACCATCACCATTCAGACCAACAGCCAGTCGACAGCGCCCCCGCCCAAGCCGATCGCCAGCTTTCCCTGCGTCTACGAACAGTTTGACGGGTCGTGCGGCGGCCACCGCGTCACGCATTATGTGAACGTCGAAGGCGTGCTGGACGTCAACGGCGATGGCATTCCCGACATCCTCTCCAGCGCATACGAAGTCGATCCCGGTGATAGCTGTGGGGCGCCAGCGAAGACGACTTACCAGAACGGCATCAGCGTCTTGCTGCGGTCTGCGTCAGGACCTGACACCGGAGGAGTGTTCATCGCCTATGACAATCCCAGCCCGACACAGTTGCAAAGCCCCGTATCGTTCTTCGGGATGCTCGACTATGATGCTTCAGGTCAGATGCAGGCTCTGTTCCCGCAACCGGACGGTACGGCACGGCTCAGGCGGCTGATGACATCGGGAGCGTCCCCTACCGGCGCCCCCACTGACTTCCAGACGATCTGGCAATGGCTTCAGGGCTCCCCGCCTCCGGCTCAGCCGCCCGGACCGGATATCCCGCTATGGCCATCGTCCCTGTTCGCCATTCCATTGTTCCTCGACATCAACGGAGACGGCCGGACCGATATTGTCGAGGTGACCAGCGGCAACGGCGGCATCGAGGTCCTCTACACGCTTTCGAACGGGACCGGCTTCTCGCCCAAGCAGGTCGCCTATTTCCCGGGTCAGTTCCAGACCAGCTATTGCAACGTCGGCGGCGTGCTCGTTCAAGGCGCCGATGGGACCGGTATCGGAAAGGTTCTCGGCAGCGTCCATGTCGCGGACGTCAACGGTGACGGCCGCATGGATCTCGTCATTCTCGAGCACGGCGCTTCGCCCGGCACGATCAACGTCGGCGTGCTGCTCTCGACCGGCCAGGGCTTCGTCCACCAGATCTGGGCCTCGAATATTGCGTCGCCGATCGCCACGGCCTCGTCGGATCCGAACACGCAATGCCTGCCCCCCATCCTGATCGGCGACATCGACGGCGACGGGCGCGCCGACATCGTCCTCAACACCACGACCACATCGGCCACGGTGCTGCGTTCGACCGGCACGAGCTTCGTCCCCGTCGCCAGCCTCGGCCCGGTCTTCACGCTTGCAGACGTGGACGGGGATGGCCGGGACGACATCGCGCCGGCGGATTTCTATGACACCCACGCCACGGTCGGTCAGCGGCTTCGAGCCGAATCGGACGGCACCTATCTATCGTCCGCCGCGGCCTTTCCCGATCTGCTGACGACTGTGACAGGGCCGTTGGGTGGCAAGACCGGCATCGCCTACCAACCCTCCTCCGGCGCGGTGCACGGCGTGATGCCGGGGATCCTTCAGGAGGTGGCGGCCCTGACGCTCGACGACGGGCGCACGCCGCCGGCGACCACGACCTATGCTTATGCCGGCGGCCTGTTCGATCCCTCGGAACGGCGGTTCCTCGGTTTCCGGACGGCGACGGCGGATCTGGCCTGCAATGCCGGCGAGACGGTCTGCCCGCGCCGAAGCTACACCTTCCGCCAGGATTTCGCCGCGGCCGGCAAGCTGCAAGGGCTGGACGAGACCACCAATGTCGCCGGCGCTCCGGTGCTTCGGCGCAGGCTGGAGACCTGGAGCGTCGAGACCACCGCCGGCCTGCAGGCGACCTGGCCGCTGGCCTCGGGCACGGACCTGACGCTGCCCTACACCGCCCTCAACACCGTGTCGGAGCAGCAGGACCTGTTCGGCACGGTGACCAAGCGCACGACGAGCGCCCGCCTCTTCGACGCCTATGGCAACCTGACGCGGCTCACCGAGAACGGCGACGCCGACGTCACCGGCGACGAACGCTTCACCCTGATCAACTTCGCGCCGAACACGGACGCCTACATCGTTTCGGCGCCGATCCGCACCCGGGTCTATGCCGGCACCTCCAGCTCGGGCGCGCTGACGGCGGACACGCTGGTCGTCTACGACAACGGGGCGAGCTACACCACGCCACCGGTGAAGGGCGACCCGACCCAGACGCGGCGGGCGATCACCGCCTCGACCTGGGCCATCGCCCGGTCCGAATTCGACGCCTACGGCAACAGGACCGCCACGATCGACGAGGACGGCCACCGCACCGAGACGGACTACGACACGGTCAACCACCTCCTGCCCGTGGAGGTGCGCAACGCCCAATATCTGGCCGGCGATATCAGACAGAAGGTCGACAGCGTCAACGACGACCAGTGCCAGAAGCCGCTCACCGTCACCGACATGAACGGTCAGGTGACGAGCTTCACCTATGATGCGCTGTGCCGGCTCACCCGCAGGGACCAGCCGCTCGGCGCCTTCGAGAAGGTCGCCTACATCAACCTCGGCAGCCCGGCGACGCAATATGTCGACATCCGCAAGCCCGGGCCGACCGGCACGGCGGAGATCTATGCCAAGACCAGCCTCGACGGCTTCGGGCGGACCTGGAAGGTGCTCGACCAGGGGCCGGACGCCAGCCACGTCATCACCACGCTGACGGATTACACCGCGCGCGGCATGGTGGCCCGCACCAGCCGGCCGTTCTATTCCGGCGATGCGGCGCAATACACCAGCACCGCCTATGACGCGCTCGACCGGCCGGTCACCGTCACCAACCCGGACAGCACGCCCTCGGCGCCGAGCCTGCGCACGATGGCTTACGGTTATTCCAGCCTGTCCTCGCTCCACGGCTTCCTGACGACGACCACCGCCGACGAGCTCGGCCGCCAGAGCATCGTCCACGACGACGCCTATGGTCGCAGCGTGCGCCAGGCGCGCTTCCTCGGCTCGACCGAGGTCGACCGCTCCATGGCCTATGACGCCGTGGGCCACCTCATCCAGCTGACCGACCCGGCCGGCAACCAGTGGACCAACAGCTTCGACCTGATGGGCCGCAGGACGCAGGTGCAGGACCCGGATCTCGGCACCTGGACCTACGCCTATGACGCGGTCGGCAACCTCGTGCTGCAGACCGACGCCAAGGCGCAGCAGATCGCCTTCACCTATGACCGGCTGAACCGCGCCCTGACCAAGACCGTCCACGCCGAGCTGCCGGCGGGCGACCCGGGGCGCGATGTCACCACCACCACCTATGACGAGGCGCGCACCGGCTTCTTCAATGTCGGCGCGATGACCACCAGCACCAACGCGGCGGCAACGCTCACCGCGGATCACGACGCGCTCGGACGGGAGGTGAAGAAGACGCTTGCCGTCGACGGCCAAACCTACATCACGACCACCGCCTATGACACCGGCTCGCGGGTGCTCTGGCGGGGCCTGCCCGACGGCACGAGCGTGGGCACCGCCGCGGCGCCGATGACCTACGACCCGGCCGGGCGCCTGCTCGCGGTGCCGGGGCTGGTGAACGGCATCACCTACGATGCCTCGGGCCAGCCGCTGGTCACGGCCTACGCGGACGGCCTGGCCTCGACCGCGACCTACGACCCGGCGCGCGGCTGGCTGACGTCGCTGGTGCACCAGCCGGCGGCGGGCGGCACGGCGCTCTTGTCGCTGAGCTACACCCGGGCGCTGACCGGGCGGATCGGGGCGATCACCGACCAGCTCGACGCCGCCTCGACCGAGAGCTGGACCTACACCTATGACGACCTCGACGAGCTGAAGGCGGCGACCAATGCCGGCAACAGCGCCTACAGCGAGACTTATGCCTACGACATCGCCGGCAACCTGACGTCGAAGCGATGGGTGGGAGCCTATGCCTATCCGGCGCCGGGCCCCTCGGCGGTGCAGCCGCATGCGGTGACCACGGCCGGCAATTACAGCTTCAGCTACGACGCCAACGGCAACATGCTGCAGAGCCTGCTGAGCGGCGTGATCAATCGCGACCACGCCTGGGACGGCGAGAACCGCCCGGTTGAGGTGCGCTCCTATTCCTCCGCCGGCGTGCTGACGCTGACCTCGAGCTTCGTCTACGGCCCGGACGGCACACGGCTGAAGAAGACGGTCAAGGCCAACCCGCGCGGCTGCAGCCTGTCGCTGAGCCAGCAGCCGGACGAGACCACGCTCTATGCCTTCGGCGACGAGCGGGTGACCTACTCGGCCTCGACCAACCCCTGCGTGCCGACGACGCCGACCTGGATCACCTACCCCACCCCCGAGACCAAGCGCGAGGCGGTGCCGGGGCAGGCGGCGCAGACCTACACCCTGCTCAAGGACCACCTGGGCTCGCTGCGCATCGTCGCCGACGGCAGCGGCACGCCGGCGACCGCCTCGAGCTACACCCCGTTCGGCCTGCAGCGCAGCGACCTGGCCTCGACCGCGACGCGCGAGGACAAGGCCTTCATCGGCGAGCGCCAGGACGAGACCGGCCTGCTCTACCTCAATGCGCGGTACTACGACCCGAGGATCGCACGCTTCGTAAGCCCGGACTGGTGGGACCCGACGCAAGGCACCGTCGGCACCGACCGATATGGGTATGCCGCCAACGATCCGGTCAATGTGGCGGATCCGAGCGGGCATACTACTGACGATCCAGGAAAAGTGGTAGGAGATACAAGCGGACAATCAGACGACCCAAATAATGGTGGAGCAGATAAAGACATCGACTCAAAAAACCTTGAGCGAGCAGCGGGTCAAAACTCTCGGAAGGTTGCAGGTGGCTTTGAAGAAGAAAAGGCGTCTGAGCCATTGGAGTCAGATCCGACTGGCCCTGTACGTAATGAACTGGCCGCTGATCTAATAGCGCGAATTCGCACTATTAACCCGAACTACCGCCATGAGTCGCTCCGAGCTCCAGGTAGCTATGTCACTCCAGATGAACTTAAGGAGCTGCGCAAGGATCTTATGGCTGCACGAGATTCTAGAATGGACAAATCCTCGTTGGCCACCGATCCTGCTGACATAGCGTTGGGACATCGAACAGCACTGTATTCATTTGCAGACAGGCTTGGTGCGGATCATCTTCTTGATTTTGGTCAAAATGAATGGAAAGATGCATTCAAGGAATATCGAGATAATCCACTGGTTACCTTTCATGTGACTATGTCAGGTTTTTTTGGAGATACATCGGAGGATATGATTCGGAATGAGATGAAATATGGTGTAAACACCGGATGGGAACTTAAACAACTCTACGAAGCAGGGCGAATACCCTCTGTAAATTTTTACCATAACGATTCGCTCATCCAGAACCCATTCAAAGGAACGCCTCCATGAATACGATTTTCCAATCCGACCGCGACTTCTTCGTAGTTAGTTACGACGCAAGTCATGGACTCCTTCTTCTAAGAAGCGCCAAGACTAATGAAATTCCAACTCGCATTGATGTCCTTTTCAACGATGTGAGGGCGATGGAGATTCGATGCTTCATCAACAATGGATTGAAAATTGGCATCGAAGATCGAAAATATCTATTTAACTTTCAGAGCAATCCGCTGGAAATGGTTGAATTTAGTTTGAAGATTTATTCATTACTTGGCCATGGTTGGAAGGGTTTTGTGATTGGCAACATCTTTACTACAACAGAAGATACCGGACATGCTCTGGAGAGAAGCAGTCTGCTGGGACCAATCGACTAAAGAAAAAGAATACACACGCAAGATGGGAGCACGGATCGCGAGACTACGGATTACGGGGACTTGGAGTTTCCGGGGCAGTTTACTTTTCTCGCTTTTCGGCCATGAGGTGCATCACGTCGAAGGGACGCCAGAAGGCGCCTTGCGTACGATGACAAGGACAGAACCGCACTCCCCCAAGGCAGCCGCTGGTCACGACCCATGCGGACGGGCTGGTCTCGACGGCGAGCTACGACCCGGCGCGCGGCTGGCTGACGTCGCTGGCGCACCAGCCGGCGGCGGGAATTGCGGAATTACGGGGACAGTTTACTTTTCTTACGTTCTCGCTAGGCTGGGGCATGGCTCGCATCGCCCGCCTGGTGGTCCCCGGCCTCGCGCATCATGTGACGCAGCGGGGCAATCGCCGTGAGCGGGTGTTCTTCACCGAAGACGACTACCGGGCCTACCTCAACCTGCTGAAGGCCTATCTGCCGAAGTCGGGCACGCGCCTCCTCGCCTGGTGTCTGATGCCCAATCATGTGCACCTCCTGGCCGTGCCGGACGGACAGGACGGCCTGCGAGCCCTGCTCGGCGAGGTGCACCGGCGCTACACCGCAGGGATCAACGCCCGCAACGGCTGGACCGGCCATCTCTGGCAGGGCCGCTTCGGCTCGGTCGTCATGGAGGAGGATCACCTCGTCCATGCCGTGCGCTATGTCTGCCTCAATCCGGTGCGGGCGAAGCTGGTGACCCGGGCCGAGGACTGGCCGTGGGCGAGCACCCGGGCGCACTTGAGCGGCCGCGACGACGGCCTGACCGACCTGACGCCAGTGCGCGAACGGTTCGCGACCTTCGCCGACCTGCTCGACAGCGCAGAGGACGAAGCCGCGGTCGCGGCGCTGCGCCGGAGCGAGAGGACCGGGCGTCCGCTCGGCTCCGCGAGCTGGCTTGCCGGGCTGGAAGCGACGACGGGGCGCGTCCTGGCCCGACGCAAGCCGGGACCACGGCCGGAGTTGAGTAAACTGTCCCCGTAATGCCCGCTGAGCTACACCCGGGCCCTGACCGGGCGGATCGAGGCGGTCACCGACCAGCTCAACGCCGGCTCGACCGAGAGCTGGACCTACGGCTATGACGGCCTCGACCAGCTCAAGCACGCCGGCAATGCCGGCAACAGCGCCTATAACGAGGCCTACAGCTACGACCTCGCCGGCAACCTGACCGCCAAGACCGGGATCGGCACCTACGCCTATCCGGCCCAGGGCCCTTCGGCGGTGCAGCCGCATGCGGTAACGACCGCCGGCAATTACAGCTTCAGCTACGACGCCGACGGCAACATGCTGCAGAGCCTGCTCGGCGGCATCCTCAACCGCGACCACGCCTGGGACGGCGAGAACCGCCCGGTTGAGGTGCGCACCTATTCCACGGCCGGGGTGCTGACGCTGACCTCGAGCTTCGTCTACGGGCCGGACGGGACGCGGCTGAAGAAGACCGTCAAGGCCAGCCCGCGCGGCTGCAGCCTGGCGCTGAGCCAGCAGCCGGACGAGACCACGCTCTATGTCTTCGGCGACGAGCGGGTGACCTATTCGGCCTCGGGCAATGCCTGCGTGCCGACGACGCCGACCTGGATCACCTATCCCACCCCCGAGACCAAGCGCGAGGCGGTGCCGGGGCAGGCGGTGCAGACCTACACGCTGCTCAAGGACCACCTCGGCTCGCTGCGCATCGTCGCGGACGGCACCGGCACGCCGGCGACCGCCTCGAGCTACGCCCCGTTCGGCTTCCAGCGGGCGGTCCTGACCTCGACCACGACACGCGAGGACAAGGCCTTCATCGGCGAGCGCCAGGACGAGACCGGCCTGCTCTACCTCAATGCGCGGTACTACGACCCGAGGATCGCGCGGTTCGTCTCACCGGACTGGTGGGACCCGACCCAGGGCACCGTCGGCACCGACAGATACGGCTACGCCGCCAACGATCCGGTCAATGTCGCGGACCCGAGCGGACACTATGCCGATGACGACACGCACGACATCGGCGAACAGGAGCATGATGCGGCGCAGGGAACGCTGAAAGCGGAGCTCGATCAGGGGCAATTCGCCGAGCATCCGGACGCGACTGCTCAACGAACGGCTCAGACGGGAGGAGAGGGACTCGGAGATCCACAGGATCCCCAGCATCAACTCCCCTTTGAAAAGAGGATGGAGGTCGAAACGATATTCGGCCCGCGTGAACCCGGCTTCACGAGCGGCAAGGATCCGGAGGCGGAGAAGGAACGGTTTGAGAATGCGTTCGAAAGTGGTGTTATCGGAGCCTTGGGTTCGTTAAAGCAAGGAATTGACTACGGCCCTTTGGACGCTCTCGGCCGTCCCACCGGTGTTCGAGCAACAATCACGAAGGATATGTTAGGAACGGGAACACCAGCTGATCCTGCCATCACTCCGCCCGGTTGGAGCGGAAACGGGGCCTTGTCCAACCAGGCGCGGTCGCACCTATTAGGACGTCAACTTGGCGGCTCGGGAGATGAATCTAGAAACTTGGTTACGTTGCAACAAAATCCTGTGAACAGCCCTGTCATGCGAGGTTTCGAAAACCAAGTCCGAGCGGCCGTTGAAGGGGGGGAGACGGTAAAGTATTCTTCAACGCCAATCTACAATGGCTCGAACCCAATCCCAAGAGGTGTTACACTCAGCGGCACGAGCCAGAATGGCTTTAATCTGAATGTTACAGTGTTAGATCCCGCTGGACGATAGATGATTATCGATAACTTAACAATTTTGATACCACCACCCGCAGACCCCGTCGAGACACGTGGGTCATGGATGCAAGTTGAAATGTCCTTGGGGACTCATCTTCCTGATGATTTCAAGGAATTTATAGATGTATATGGAAGTGGAAAAATTGGAGATTTTATTTCTATATTGAATCCATTTTCCACCAGACCATCATTAAATTTGATTGAAGTATCAAAGAAGAATCTCGAAGCCCTGCGTGTATTATCAATCGAATTTGGGGAAGTGACTAAATCTGATCTATTCCCAGTCCCTGGTGGAATTTTACCAGTTGCCCTTACTGACAATGGTGATGTAATTCATTGGAAAACAACTGGTAAGCCAAATGATTGGACTATCGTCGTCAACGAAGCTCGCAGCCCTCTTTACGAACATTACAATTGCAGTTTGACGCGATTTATCGAAAATCTCGCCAAGGGAGAGATAACATCCGATATATTTCCAAAATCTTTCGTCGAGTCAATATTAGTATTTAGTATCACTTAGATTTTTTATTTATTCTTATGGGCGACATATCATGCACATATCAGGACAGATCATAAAGCAACAAGTGTGACAATAGATATGATTGATTTATCCGAAATTTGTACATTGGAATCGGCAGAACTCGCTTACCGAAAGGGGCACCTTAGGAGAGTCCTGCTCTTGCCGACAGAACTCGGAGGGCGCGAGGTGCCGGAGAACACCGTGTATATCTCCGATCGCGCTTGGCGGATAAAGGAGAATTCGACCACAGAACTCCTTGCCTTGGTTGGACGCGGGGAGGCTAGCGAGATATCCGTCATCCCAGAATACCGCGGGAACAGTTTTGTTCCGAGCATCCTCATTGTAACAGCCGGGAAGAAAGAGGTACCGCCAATTTATCATATAGATATTCATGTTTGGTAACACGTCGAGGAGTTGCGATACTACGATGTATATTTGAAATTATGGAGGAATTTTACTTTTGATGACTACCTGAAATTCGTCAGAAATTTCGAGCCTATATGAATTACGGGGACAGTTTACTTTTCTTACGTTCTCGCTAGGCTGGGGCATGGCTCGCATCGCCCGCCTGGTGGTCCCCGGCCTCGCGCATCATGTGACGCAGCGGGGCAATCGCCGTGAGCGGGGGTTCTTCACCGAAGACGACTACCGGGCCTACCTCGACCTGCTGAAGGCCTACCTGCCGAAGTCGGGCACGCGCCTCCTCGCCTGGTGCCTGATGCCCAACCATGTGCACCTGCTGGCCGTGCCCGACGGGCCGGATGGCCTGCGGGCCCTGCTCGGCGAGGTGCACCGGCGCTACACCGCAGGGATCAACGCCCGCAACGGCTGGACCGGCCATCTCTGGCAGGGCCGCTTCGGCTCGGTCGTCATGGAGGAGTATCACTTCGTCCATGCGGTGCGCTATGTCTGCCTCAATCCGGTGCGGGCAAAGCTGGCGCCCCGGGCCGAGGACTGGCCGTGGGCGAGCACCCGGGCACATCTGAGCGGCCACGACGATGGCCTGACCGACCTCGCGCCGGTGCGCGACCTTCGCCGACCTGCTCGACAGCGCAGAGGACGAAGCCGCGGTCGCGGCGCTGCGCCGGAGCGAGAGGAGCGGGCGTCCGCTCGGCTCCGCGGGCTGGCTTGCCGGGCTGGAAGCGACGACGGGGCGCGTCCTGGCCCGACGCAAGCCGGGACCACGGCCGGAGTCGAGTAAACTGTCCCCGCAATGCCAGAGCAATACTGCTAGGGTCCCCCAATACCTACAAGCCTCAGGGGCAGTGGTAGTGCCGAGAGGGTTGGCAGAGGAATTGGAAGTCACGAGAATGAAGTACGGAGAACGGCGATGCACTCTGGTGATATAGTTGAATCCTTCGTGTATAGGGAAGAAAATTATGGAGTATTCCTTAAATATGAGGACGCAGAAATATTTGTACACCTACCAGAGATGTCATGGACGGAGCGTGCTCCTGCCAATCAACTAGGACTGATGAATACACTCGTCGCAGTAAAGCTTATAAAATACATAGAAGAGAAAAAACAATGGCTTGCCTCCATCAGAAAGGCTCATCCGGAAAATAATCCGTATGTAAATTTATCAAAAGTGAATTCGAGTACAGTTTTTGATGGAAAGGTATTCAGTGTATCGATTGGTGACTTCTTCGTTTCCATGGAAGGCGGGGCGTTGGGGCGAATTTCCGAGAACCCGCTCAACAAAACCATCTCCGTTGGTGACGACGTTCGTGTGTCAGTGATCGATGTTGACCCCCAAGAAGGTAAAATGAATCTGATGCTTCGCTAGCGCGAGCGCGGCGCGCTCGCCTACGATGAGAGAGGGAATTACGTGGCAGTTTACTGGTAGACTGCACCCCGGACCTGGGACAGCGAGCCGGGCAGCCGTCCCCGCTCCCCTCTTCTTCATCACGTCCACCACCTCACCCGATAGACGATGAGCTGCGGTGACATGGGCCGCTGCAATCCACCGCCGGCAAATCCGGCGCGGTTCACTGCCATCTGAACGCGATCCGGCACCTTCATCAAGGCAGGTCGCGAACGGATGCCCGGAACGCCGACCGGCTCACCGAGGCGTTCGGCAACTGCGGATCGTACACGAGGTAATCGTTCTTATACGCTTCGGGCGAAAGCGCCTTGCCCGTGTGCAAGTCGGGATAGTTGAAATAGAGCACGGTGCCGACTCTGAATTTGGGGGCCTCGCTGTGCAGCCACCACCCCATGTTGCCGAAGGAACGGCCAAACCATTCGGCCTTGCTGTGCCCGAGCGCGGCAGCCGCGGCATCGGGTTCCGTCGTCGCCGTTTCCGCGATCACCAGCGGCTTGGTGCGATCGATGGCGGGGTTCGAGCGGATGGCAACCAGAGAGTCGTGGAATATCTGCCGCATGCTCGTCCACCCGCCCTGCGAGGTGGAATGGTTGTATCCGTCCAGGGCGAGATACTCGACTTCGTCATTGCCCGGATAGTACGCGCCGAACTTGTTGTCCTGATTGACGCCTGGGCACCACATGAACGGCAGATCAGGGAAGCCGCTCCGCATGACGCTGCGCACATGCCGCCATGCCGGATTGAACTGCGATATCGAATTGCCGTCGTGCTCTTTCTTGAATCCCCAGGGATACCAGTCTCCGTTCATCTCGTGGAAGGGACGTACGATGACTTGTACCTGGGGGTGGCTTTGCTGCCATTGAAACAGTTCGGCGGAGAGCTTTTTCAGGTCCTCGTCCAGCTTGCCCTGCTCGATCGTCGCCAAGCTGTTTTCGAGGCCGACGGTCACGACGATATGCGTCACCCCTCTTTGCGCCAGGGTATCGAATAGCTTCGTGTTCAGCGGCTGATCGTATTTCATGAAATTGAGATTCCAGCGCAATGCGTGCGCCGCGTCTCTCACCGTGGCGTCATACTGCGCGACGCTTTCCGCATCGGTGCCGAGCACCGGCACCGTCCCGGCTGCCGCTGCCGCGAGAGGGGGCATGCAGCACAGGATTGCGAGCGCCATCGGGCATAGACCGTTGGTATCGCGGCGCGATTTCCTTGTCATTCGCATCACCGTGTCTGGGGAGGCTCGTCTGCAGGCACCGAGCGAAGCACCCACGACATGACTGAAACCTGAACGACCGGCCGGCGCGCGTCGCGATCGAGACAGCCGGGCGCAGGAGATTGCTCCGGTGCTCCGGAACGAGGGGGATGTCGATCGGCGCGCCGAGGCATGCGGACCAGCCGGCCGGAAGCGGGGCAGCCTGCGGGGACCGGGGCCGCCGGCATCGAGCCTCACCGGCATCGAGGCGAACGACTGCGGCGATGCCCCGGGGCCGGCTTCAGCCCGAGCTTTCGGCCCGCGCCAGCAGCGCCGGAATCCACGCCATGTCGCTGCCCACCAGCGCGTCCGGTCCGTGGAGCGCCACAGACTGCCCGAGCGCCTTGATCTCGATCGCCTCGCCCTGAGCCGCCCGTGCCGTGCGCAGGTCCGGGTGGTGCTGCGTCGCCGACCAGACGATGTAGCGCCCCAGCGCGGTCACGCGCCGCGGCAGGGCGACGACCAGCATCGCAATGCCGGCTCCGGCGCCGAGGGCCGCCAGCCAGCTCCGTGCGTCCGCCGGCATCGCCAGCCCCGCCCATCCGCACAGCACGGCCAGGATGAACGCCAGGAACGGCAGCATGTTGCGCGCATAGGCCGCCCACCAGGCCCGCGATCCCAACGATCGGACATAGCCCATGGCGGTGAGGTCGCGGCGCAGCTGCGCGATCACGCCCTTGCGCTCGAGCGAGGCCTCCAGCCGGGCCAGCAGATCCGGAAACACCGCCGGTGTCCGCGCGACCGCCAGGGTCTCGCGCTCGACGGCATCGAGCGGCTCATGGTCGGCGCCGCCCGGCGTCAGAACCCCCGCGATCCCCGGCACCAGCACCTTGCGCCCGAGCAGCCGCACCACGCCCGTCAGCGCGACCCGCGACGCCCCGCCGCTGATCATCGCCATCTGGTAGGCAGAGACCTTGCCGGTCGGCAACGTCGCGCCGGCACGCCAGACCCGGCGCTCGATGATCAGGCGTCGCGCCAGGGTCACGGCGAGGGCCGCGACGAACCCCGCTCCATAGACCAGGGTCGCAACCGTCATATCCAGCATGCGTGCGTTCCATGATCTCGAGATGAGCCATTTGCTGCGACGTCGGGCTGCCCGATGCAGGCGAAGCCTGGAGAATGCCGGGCCGCAAGCGGTTTCAGGGCGGGATTTTCGTCGACGTCAAGGTCATCGCGGGTTCGATCGGAAAGGCTTTCGGCTGGCCCAGCTGCCGGAATCCCGGGCGTGGACGAGGCCGCCGCCACCCCGGCGCAAGGCGCGGGCGCCCCGTCGGCGGGGCATCGAGCCGGCGCCCGCCTCCTGCGGCAATATGGCAGCTTCCGCCATCCCTTGGGCGATGCCACCGTCCCTGCCGGGTGGGCGCAACAGTCTCCAGACTGTTCGGGCGCGGGAGCCGACGACGGCGATCCCCGTGCCTTGCAAGCTGGCAGAAGAACCAGGAAACCCGACCCGTGTCCAGCGCAGTCCCGGCCCTCGAGGGCGATCATCCCGTCGGTTGGCGGCGATACGTCTATTCCACCAACCACAAGGACATCGGCACGCTCTATCTCGTCTTCGCGGTCGGGGCGGGCCTGATCGGCGGCCTCTTCTCCATCCTGATCCGGGCGGAGCTGCAGTCGCCGGGCCAGCATGTCTTCGTCAACCCCTGGGTCTACAACGCCGTCGTCACCGGCCACGGCGTGATCATGATCTTCTTCATGGTGATGCCGGCGATGATCGGCGGCTTCGGCAACTGGTTCGTGCCGCTGATGATCGGGGCGCCCGACATGGCGTTCCCGCGCATGAACAACGTGTCGTTCTGGCTGCTCGTCGCCTCCTTCGGCCTGTTCCTCACCTCCTTCTTCCTGCCGGGCGGCCCCGGCCCGGACGACCGCGGCTTCGGCGGCGGCTGGACGATGTACGCGCCGATGTCGACCCTGGGCACGCCGGGCATGGCGATGGACTTCGTCATCCTGTCGCTGCATCTGGCCGGCGCCTCCTCGATCCTGGGCGCCATCAACTTCATCACCACCATCTTCAACATGCGCGCCCCGGGCATGACGCTGCACAAGATGCCGCTCTTCGCCTGGTCGCTGCTGGTGACCGCCTTCCTGCTGCTCCTGTCGCTGCCGGTGCTGGCCGGCGCGCTCACCATGCTGCTGACCGACCGCAATTTCAGCACCACCTTCTTCGCGGCCCAGGGCGGCGGCGATCCGCTGCTCTATCAGCACCTGTTCTGGTTCTTCGGCCACCCGGAAGTCTACATCCTGATCCTGCCCGGCTTCGGCATCATCAGCCACGTCATCGCCACCTTCTCGCGCAAGCCGATCTTCGGCTATCTCGGCATGG
Organism: Labrys wisconsinensis; assembly: GCF_030814995.1. Taxonomy (GTDB): domain Bacteria; phylum Pseudomonadota; class Alphaproteobacteria; order Rhizobiales; family Labraceae; genus Labrys; species Labrys wisconsinensis. The sequence continues at coordinate 203,220 of NZ_JAUSVX010000016.1, forward strand.
CGTATGCCATGGTCGCCATCGGCCTGGTCGGCTTCGTGGTGTGGGCCCACCACATGTACACGACCGGCCTCGACGTCGACACCCAGGCCTATTTCGTGTTCGCCACCATGGTGATCGCGGTGCCGACCGGCGTGAAGATCTTCTCCTGGATCGCCACGATGTGGGGCGGCTCGGTCGACTTCAAGGCGCCGATGGTCTGGGCGACCGGCTTCATCTTCCTGTTCACGATCGGCGGCGTCACCGGCGTGGTTCTGGCCAATGCCGGCGTCGACCGCTCGCTGCACTCGACCTACTACGTGGTGGCGCATTTCCACTACGTGCTGTCGCTCGGCGCGGTCTTCGCCATCTTCGCCGGCTGGTACTACTGGTTCCCGAAGATGACGGGCTATCTGTGCAGCGACCGCCTCGCCAAGATCCACTTCTGGATGATGTTCGTCGGCGTCAACCTGACCTTCTTCCCGCAGCACTTCCTCGGCCTCGCCGGCATGCCGCGCCGCTATGTCGACTATCCCGACGTCTATGCCGGCTGGAACTTCGTCTCCTCGATCGGCTCCTACATCTCCGGCCTCGGCGTCCTCGTCTTCCTCTATGCGACCTACGAAGCCTTCGCGGCCAAGCGCCCGGCGGCGGACAATCCGTGGGGCGAAGGCGCGACGACGCTGGAATGGACGCTGCCCTCGCCGCCGCCGTTCCACCAGTTCGAGACGTTGCCGCAAATCCACTGACCGGCGGCCGGGAGGACGGAGCGGCTGCGGTCCCCGGCTCGCGGGCCGGCCCGTCGCCGCCCGCTCAGAAGGCCCGGCCGCCCAGCGGCCGGCTCCGGCGCACCGGGGGCCTGCGGCCGAGGGACGCCTCGCGCGCCAGGCGCGGGGCGCGCATCTGCGCCAGGCCGGCGGCGCCCTCGGCAACGTCGTCGAGGAACAGCGGCCGGGCGAAGTAGAAGCCCTGGGCGAAGCGGATGCGCGTCGCCGCCATGAGATAGGTCAGCTCCTCCGCCGTCTCCACGCCCTCCACCAGCACCGCCATGTCGAGGGCCGCGCCCAGCGATTCGATCGCCCGCAGGATGCTCTGGCTGCGGGGCCGCTGGTGGATGGAGGCGATGAAGGAGCGGTCGACCTTGATCTCGTCGGCGGTGATGTCGGCCAGGGCCGACAGGGAGGAATAGCCGGCGCCGAAATCGTCGATCGACACGCCGGCCCCGATCTCGCGCAGCATCGGCAGGATGTGGCTCTGGAACTGGCTCTTGGCGAAGAAGGCCTCCTCGGTCAGCTCGACCATGAAGCGCTGAGGCATGCCGGTCGCGTCCAGCGCCCGCACGAGCTCGCGCATGAAGGGCACCTTGTCCGCCTGCTTGGCCGCGACGTTGAGGCTGATGCGGGCCTCCGGCCCGAAGGCCTGGTCGATGCGGTCGAGCGAGGCCATGGTCTCGTCGAGCACCAGCATGGTGATCTCGTCCATCAGGCCGAGCTCGACCGCCAGGTTTACGAAGTCGCCGGGCGGATGGATGACGCCCTCCTCGTCGCGCCAGCGCAGCAGCGCCTCGACGCCGGTCACCGTGCCGGAGCGGAAGTCGACCTTGGGCTGGTAGGCGCAGCACAGGCGCTGGTCGCGGATGGCGAGCCTCAGGCGCTGCTCGGTCTTGGCGCGCTCGGCGGCGGCGTGGCCGATGTTCGGATCGAAGAAATGGATGCCGCCCTTGGTGCCGCTCTTGGCCCGGTACATGGCGTTGTCGGCATGGGCGCGCAGCACGTCGTAGTCGGCGCCGTCACGCGGATAGAGGCTGACGCCGACCGAGGCCGAGGAGAAGATCTCGTGGCCGTCGATGAAGAACGGCTCCTTCAGCCGCTGGAGCAGCGCCTCGATGTCGCCGGCCAGGGCCTCCAGCGGCGAGAGCGGGTTGATGAGCAGCACGAACTCGTCGCCGCCCACCCGCGCCAGCATGTCGGACGGGCGCAGGCAATAGCCGATGCGCCGGACGATGTTGACCAGCAGCGCATCGCCGACGCCGTGGCCGTAATAGTCGTTGATGTGCTTGAAGTTGTCGATGTCGATGAAGGCCAGGGCGAAAGGCGTGCGCGCCGCCGCCTCGGCGATCAGGCCGTTGACCGCCTGCTCCATCAGGCTGCGGTTGGGCAGGCTGGTCAGCTCGTCGAAATAGGCCCGGCGGAACAGGTCCTCCTCGAGCCGACGCTGCTGCGTGACGTCGAAGGAGAAGGTGGCGTCGTAGGATCGGTCCCGCCAGGCGACGGCGGCACGACCGAACTCGACGATGCGCGCGGCGCGGTCCGAGGGCGCCGCCCCGGCCTGGGCCGAAGCGGCATGATCGCAGGCGACGGTGTTGGCGTAGACCACCTCGCCCTCGGCCGAGCGCACGCTGACCCCGAAGGGCGCACCGCGCAGCACCGCGGCGAGCAGGTCCGGCGCCTCGGCTGGCAGGAGAGGCTTGGCCGCCGCCTCGTTGGTCAGATCCATGGTCGTTTCTTCGTGGCGGTCCGGAGGAAGGGTCTGCCGGGCGCAAGCGGCCCGGCGGCGCGCCGGTCAGCGCTTCAGGATCTGGTAGCGTGCCTCGTCGAGCCGGCTCGCCAGGCTCGCGGGGCTTGCCGGGCTCGCCGGGCTCGTGGGGCTCGCCGGGCCGGCGAGCGCCGTCTCGCGCGGCGGCGCGGCGGGAGGCGCCGGCTCCTCCGGGCGTGTCCGTGGACCGAGGGCGACGCCGCGCCAGCGCTCCACCACGGCGCGGACGAAATCGGCGGTGGACGCAGCGGCGGCGCCGGCCGGCGGCCGGGCCACCGCCTCGCTGTGCGGCACCAGATGCGCCGGCAGGGTGCGGAAGGTGAGGCGCGCCGGCAGCGGCACGCCCTCGCCGAAGCCGACCACCTCGCCGGTGCCGAGCGAGGGGACGAAATCGAGCAGGTTGGCGCCGGCATCGGAGACCGCCGAGCGCAGCAGCGCCTGGTCGCGGTCGTTGGTCATGCGCATGGCGAAGAGCGTGCTGCACTGGGAGAGGATGGTCGGGTCCAGCTCCGCCGGGCGCTGCGTCACCAGCCCGAGATAGACGCCGTATTTGCGCCCCTCCTTGGCGATGCGCGCCAGCGCGCGCCGCGCCGGGCCGAAGCCGACGGCATGGTCGACCGAGGCGTAGCGATGCGCCTCCTCGCAGACGAAGAGCAGCGGCAGGGCCCCGTCGCTCCACAGGCCGAAGTCGAATGCCATGCGGCAGAGCACGCACACCACCGCGTCCATCACCTCGGCCGGCAGGCCGGCGAGCTGCATGACCGAGACCGGCCGTCCGTCCGGCTCCAGCCGGAAGAGATGGCTGAGCAGGCTCGCCATGGTGTCGCCGCCGACATTGGCGTTCTCGAACATGAAGGCGTAGCGCGGATCGCTGCGGATCGCCTCGATGCGCGCCAGCAGCCGGTGGTAGTGCATGCGCGAGGCGCGGTTCTCCAGCTTGCCCATCCGTTCGTCGATCAGGGCGGCGAGGTCCTGCAGGAGGTAGGGCACCGGCGTGTCGACGGTGTAGCCGGTGACGCGCGGATCGGCCTTCTTGAGGCTCAGGCGGTCATTGGCCACCTTGTACTGGCCGTACATGCTCCTGGCGAGCGGGATGAGCTCGGCGAGGATGTCGACCTCGTCGGCGACGGCCGGCCGGCCGCCATAGACGATGTCGACCAGCTCCTCGAAGTTGAACAGCCAGAACGGCAGCCGCAGCGTCGCCGGCTTGACGATGCTGGCCCGCTCGCCGAAGCAGCGGCCATACTCGTTGTGACCGTCGAGCACGAACACCCTGAGATCCGGCCGGGCGGCGATCAGCTCGCCGATCAGCACGGCGACGCCGCTGGACTTGCCGACGCCGGTGGAGCCGAGCACGGCAAAATGCTTGGTCAGCAGGCTGTCGACGTCGACATGGGCCTCGATCGACCGGTCCTGGTGGAGCTGGCCGATCCGGACGGTCGCCCGGGCCGAGGCCTTGTAGATCAGCCGGAGCTCCTCGTTGCCGATCACCGCGGCATAGTCGCCGATGCCGGGATATTCGGCGACGCCGCGCTGGAAGGTGAAGCGGCCGGCCTCGTCGCGCCGGATCTCGCCCATCAGGTCAACATTGGCCAGGGCGCCGTGGACGCCGGTGCCGTCCCCGTGGGCCAGAACCTCGGTGATCATGCCGATCAGGCGGTGGCGGCCGGCCTGGATCGCCAGGAAGCGGCCGACCGTGGCGCGCCCCTCCTCCGTCGGCCAGGGCGCCGGCATGCCGACCTGGGCCTTCGAGCCCTGGACCGACAGCACCCGGCCGCCGATCCCGGTATCCGGCAACTTGCGCAGAACGGAGCTGTCCAAACTCGGTGTGATCACGGGCGCACCCTGGCTGTCGACGACTCCATGGGAGCATCACGCCAGACTGTCCTTTCCAAACCTCCCCCTACGCCATGTCGATCTGCGAACGCGCTTAACGTCGCCTTAACACGGCCATGCGCAGCTGGCTCGACGGCCCGAACTCCGCCGCGGACGCCCGGCGGCATCCGGGCCTTGCGACCGTGCGGCGATGCGGCATTTGCGCCGGAATTGTGGCAAGGGTATCGTCATACCGAACACCGCGGCCGCGGCGAATCATCGTCGGCCGCCGCAATCGGAAGAAGGGTCCATGGCGCCAAGGCTCGTCCTCCTGGGATCGCCGCAATTGCTGGATCGCGAAGGCAGGACCGTGGCCTTTCCGAGCAAAGGCTTCCTGCTGATCGGCTATCTCCTCCTGATGCGCGAGGAATACCGGGCGCCGCGCACGGCGATCGCCAATTTCCTCTGGGAGGACGCGGCGGCGGCGAGCGCGGCGCTGAATCTCCGCCAGCTGATCTCCCGCCTGACCCAGCGCCAGAACGAGCTGGGGCTGACGCTGTTCCACCTCGAGGCCGGGCACATCCGCCTCGATCCGGCCGGCGTCGAGATCGACCTCCTGCAGTTCCAGCGCTGCATCGCCGAGACGCAGCAGCCCGACATCGCAGCCCTCTCCCATCTCTATGGCGGCGACTTCCTGTCCGGCCTCGACATCACCGGCTCGGAATGCCGCGACCAGATCGAGCTGCACAGGAGCCGTCTGCGCTTCCTCTTCGTCGACGCCCTGGGTGCGCTGATGGATCCGGCGCAGACCAGCTTGTCGCCGGCGCGCCTGGTGACGATCGCCTATCGGCTGCTCGACCTCGATCCCTATCACGAGCGGGCGTGCCGCACGCTGATGCGCCTGCTCCACGCCAACGGCCAGCATTCGCTCGCCCGCGACGCCTATACCCGCTTCAAGCTGCGGCTGAAGGCGGAGCTCGACGTCGAGCCGGAGGCGGCGACCCGGGAGCTGGCGGCGCGCCTGTTCGAGCCCGTGGCGCGGCCGCGCATCCATGAGCCGGACGTCCGCCCCGTCGACGCGCCGGCCCTGCCGCCATCGGTCGCGCCGCTGCCGCGGATCACCATGCTGCCGCCGGTGGGCGGGGGCCAGGACCCGGAGCTCGGCGAGATTCTCCGCGGCCTGGTCGACGAGATGACGATCGAGCTGTGCAGGCAGAAGGCGCTGGCGGTGGTCGCGCCGCACACCGCCGCCCTGATCGGGCAGAGCGAGGACCCCCAGGCGTTCCTCACCCGCTTTCGCGTCAGCTATGTCGTGGATTGCCGGGTCGAGAGGCGGCTCGGGGATTCCGTCCTGTTCGTGCAGCTCTACCGCACCGAGGGCCGGGAGCTGGTCTGGGCCGAGCAGTTCCGCTTCGACCGCCAGACCATCGTCGGCCACTATCATGCGCTGGCTTCCAGGATCGTGCCCTCCCTCGTCGCCGGCGTCCAGAATTTCGAGATCGCCAGCAGCAAGACGCGGGCCCATCCCGGCGCCTACGTGCACTGCGTGCTCGGCCTGCGGCAGCTGACGCTGGACCTGCCGAGCGTGCGGCGGGCGCGCAAGGCCTTTCGCGCGGCGCTCGAGGAAGTTCCGGACTTCGCGCTGGCGGTCAGCGGCCTCGCCCGCTCCTATCAGCTGGAATGGCTGCTGCTGGCCCGCCGCGACCCGACGCTGCTGGAGGAATCGATCCGCCTCGCCCAGCGCGCCGTCGCCCTCGACCCGGACGACGCCCGCGGGCATCGCGAGCTCGGCGTCGCCCGCCTCTACGCCCAGCGCTTCGACGACAGCCTGGCGGATCTGGCGCTGGCCGAGCGGGCGAACGCGCAATATGCCGATCTGCTGGTGGACCACGGCGACGCGCTGACCCATGCCGGCGACCCCGCTCTCGGGCTGCGCAAGCTGGAGCACGCGATCGAGCTCAACCCGCTCCCGCCGGACGCCTATTGGTGGGTGGCGGGCGGCGCCCAATACCTGCTCGGCCGATACCAGGACGCGGTCGAGAGCGTGCGCTCCATGCGCAACCCCGCCGCTGCCAACCGCCTGCTCGCCGCATCGCTCGCCATGCTCGGCGAGAAAGCCGAAGCGCGGCGGGTCGTGCGCCTGGTCAAGGAGGAGCATCCCGATTTCCGGATCGCGAACTGGCTTGCGATGGTGCCCTTCCGCGACCCGCAAGGCCGCCAGCACTACGAAGACGGCCTGCGGGCGGCGGGCTTCCAGTGAGCCAGGCCCGGAGCGCGCGCCCGGCGGCAGAGACGGGAGCCGTCCGGCCGGTCACGTTCGTATAACGCCCGCCGTGCTGTTCTCGTATCCGGCAGCTCCCGCCTTCCGGCGGAGCCCGCGACACGCATGCACGAGCCCAGCGATGAAGACTGCCTCCGCCCAGCATCTGGCCGATCTCGACCGCGACGACGACACGGACGCCGACGAGTATCGCCTGGCCGGCCTCGCCCGGCTGGCCGAATATGCCTATCACGACGCGGTCGACCTGAAGGCCGACACGCCCGCCTACTGCCTCAGGGTGGCGATCACCGCCATCGTCGAGGAGATGGCCGGCCGCGGCTTCGATCTCGACCGGCACAAGCTCGGACAATGGGCCGCCGGCGGCCGGGCCCATCGCGACGTGCACTGAGAGGCCGCCGGCGGTCATGACGGTCGTCCCCTCCGCCATCGACACCTCTGCCATCGACGCCTATGTCGGGGGCAAGGTCGGCGCGGCGCGCATCGCCCGCGGACTGTCCCAGACGGCCCTGGGCGATGCCATCGGCCTCTCCTTCCAGCAGATCCAGAGCTGCGAGAAGGGGGCGCTCCATATCGGCGCCGACCGCCTGTGCGAGATCGCCAAGGTGCTGGGCGTGCCGGTCACCTCCTTCTTCGAAGGCGCGCCGCACGGCGAGGCGGCGGCCGCGGCCGCCGCGACCGGCACCGCGCTGGACCTCGAGATCCTGCGCCACCTCAGCCGGGCGCCGGACGAGGTGGTCAAGCAGGCCGTCCTGCGCCTGATTCGCACGGCGCCGGCCGGCCGGGCCGGCGAGGCGGCTCCGCACGAGCCGCGGAGCGCGCGTCCCCGCCGGTCCGACCAGGCCACGCCCGGGCGGCGGCGGATGCGCGGGCGACATTTCGCCCATGCCGCCGTGGACCGCGACCCGGCGCAATGGCAGAATCTCGCCGCGCATCTGCGGGCGGTGTCGGCGCTCGCCGCCGTGCGCGCCGAGCCGTTCGGCGCCGGCCGGCTGGCGGCGCTCGCCGGCCTGCTGCACGACCTCGGCAAGTACGGCAAGGCCTTTCAGACCCATCTGCTGGAGGGAGGCGCCGCCCCCGACCACGTCTCGGCCGGCGTGCAGGAGGTGCTGCGCCTGGCCGCGGAAGGGCCGGACGGCTTTGCCGTCCAGCTCGCCGCCTTCTGCATCGCCGGGCATCATGACGGCCTGCCGGATCGCGACGGCCATCCCGGTTCGCTCGCCGAGCTCTGCGTGACCGCGGCGCCGCCGCTCGCGCCGGGCTGGCGCAGCGAGATCGCTCCCGATGCCGCCAATCTGTTCCCGCACGGCTTCAGATGGCACGATCGGGCCTTCCTGCCCTTCCAGCTCGCCATGCTCGGCCGCATGGTGTTCTCCTGCCTGGTCGACGCCGACATCGTCGATGCCGAGCAAGTCCGCGCCACGGCGCGCGGCGAGGCGGCCGATCCCGGCGCTCCCGGGCTGCCGGACGTCGCCGAGGCGCTGGCGGCCAGCCTCGACGCCCATGTGGCGGATGGCCTGCCCAACGCCGAGGAGAGCTCTGCCGGACGCCTGCCGGACGCGATCGCCGGCGCGCGCGCCGCCGCGGCGCGGCCGCGCGGGGTGTTCAGCCTGACGGCGCCGGCCGGCACGTCGCGGACGCTCGCGGCACTCGGCTTCGCCCTCGACCATGCCCGGCACCACGGCATGGCGCGGATCGTCCATGCCGCGCCGGCCGCCCTTGACGGCACCGCTGCGCTGCTGCGGACCGTGCTCGGCGAAGAGGTCGTGCTCGAGCATGCGATGACGATCGAGGCGGAGCGGCCGGCCGCGGCCGACACGCGCGGCCTCGTCATGGAGGACTGGGCGGCGCCGGTGGTGGCCACCAGCCATGCCGAGCTGTTCGAGAGCCTGTTCGCCGCCAGCCCGGCACGGTGCCGCCGGCTGCATCGGTTGGCCGGGACCGTCATCCTCCTGGAGGAGCCCCAGGCCATCGCCCTGCCGGTGCTGCGGGCCTGCGTCGCCGCGCTCGAGGAGCTGACGCTCAACTATGGCTGCACGGTCGTGCTGTGCGCCGGCGTGCCGCCGGCCCTGGCGGCGCCCCGCCTCGCCGGTGGCCTGCAGATCGGCCTCGACCGCAGCCTGGCGCCGCCGCCCGCCACGCCGGCGCCGCATGCGATGCTGCGGCTGCAGCCGGGCGCGACGCGGACCGACAACCTCCTCGCGGCGCTGGCGACGGCGCCGCAGGCGCTGGTGGTGGTCAACGGCCGCCGCCAGGCGCAGGCGCTCTACCATGCCGGGCGCGCGGCGGGGCTCGAGGGCCTGCTGCATCTCAGCGCCGGGCAGGTCGCCGCCGACCGGCAGCGCACGCTCGCCAAGGCCCGCCGGGAGCTCGCCGCCGGCCGGCCGTGCCGCCTGGTGGCGACCTGCCTCGTCGAGATGGCGGGCGCGCTCGATTTCCCGCTGGTCTGGCGGGCCGAAGCCGGCCTCGACCGCCTTCTCCAGGCGACCGCGCTGTGCAACCGCGACGGCCGGCGGCCGGCGCGCGCGAGCCTCGTCACCGTGTTCCGGCCGGCCGGCACGGGCGCGCCGCCGGAGCTGGAGCCCTTCGTCGAGGCGATGCGCCAGGTCGCGCGCCGGCACGAGGACCTGCTCTCCCCCGAGGCGATGGCCGCCTATCTCGACGAGGCCTATGGACGGCGCGAGGAGGCGGAGCTCGACCGCATCGTGCTGCGGCAGGCCGGCGCCGCGGACCGGCGGGCCTCGGTGCTCGGCTGCTTCACCATCAGCACCGGGCAGACCCGGTTCGCCTATCGCAGCGTGGCGGACGCCTTCCGCCTCGACGAAGGCGGGCTGGAGCCGGTCATCGTCGCCGCCGAGGAGAGGGCGCAGCACGTGCTGGCGGCGCTGGCCGGCGGCCGGCTGCAGCCCGGCGAGGCGGCGCGCGCGCTGCAGCCGCACCTGGTGGCGGTGCCGGCGGCGGCCCGGCGCCGGCTGGTCGAGAGCGGCCATGTCGCCTTCGTCGATCCGGCCCGGCAGTTCGCGGTGCTGCGCGACGACAGCCTCTATTGCCCGCGCGAGGGGCTGCTGTGGTGGCAGGCGGACGGCCAGGACGGCGCGGACGTGCTGGCGTGAGCTTCGGGCAGGCGATGCCCGCCTCAGATGTGGACGACGACGCCCTCCGGCGCGAGGTGCTGGACCCGCGTGAAGTCGTCGCGATCCGAAGCAAGCACCGGCAGGGCCGCAGCGGCGATCGACGATGCCTCTCGGGCTTGCGACGGCGCAGGGCCTCACGCAGACCAAATATCAAGCGTATGCTCTTTGCCCGGCACCCCGCGCGTCCGCTTCGGGAAGACCGCGACCGGATCCGGCTGGGCGAGGGACGCGAGCGCCGGAATGCCGAGTTCGGTCGGCGAGCCGACGCCGGTCTCGCGCCGCTTCGAGCAGGGCCGGCGGAGCGCGAAAGCTGACATGCTCCGCCCGGTCGCCGTCGAGGAGCTCCGCGACGCTGAAAGAGGTGGGACGAACAAAATTGATGCCGGTCACGATGGCGGCGGCATGCGCTGTCGCGGGCACGCCATAAACGACCAGAATTCCGGCAAGCCCCATGAGGAGGCCGGCGAAGGTCGTTCTGGGGCGGGTCATGGTTTCATCTCCGCACCACTTGGCGGCTATTGAACGAGGTCGTAACCGAGCAGCGTTTCCATCCGGCCTTTGCCTTCGCAATCCGGCCGATTGGAGGCGAAGTGTGACGCCTCGCGGTCCGGGCAGCCGCGTGAGCGTGGTGTGATCGCGGCTCGGAAACAATCCGAGACGGCCCTTTGCCCAGCCGGTCAGCACGGTTTGACCGCTCGTCATCCAGCGGGCCGCGCCGACGCCCGATCGATTCATGAGGCGCGTCGTCGCGGCCAAGCTGGCGGAAACCATCCTTTCTATATCGGAGGCAACCGCTTTATTACGAGCGTCAGCAAGTGTGCGAAACAGCTGGAAGAATAACCGACATGCCTAATGGTCGTATCATTTTATTGAACGGCACCTCGAGTTCAGGGAAATCAACGCTCGCCAAGGCGCTCCGGGCGGCGTTGGTCGAACCTTTTTGCTACTATGCTTCGGATCAACTCGCAGACGGCGGCTTTCGCGCCATCAAGCAAAAGGTGCTTGATGCCTGCCTCAGTGATGAACGCGCCAGGTTCTTTGACGGTTTTCACCGCTCAATCGTGTCCTTTGCCGAAGCAGGCAACGATATTCTCGTCGAGCACATCGTCGAGGAAGCAAGCTGGGCGCAGCAATTGCAGGCGTTGTTCGCGCCCTTGGACACCTTTTGGGTGGGCGTGCATGCCCCTCTCGCGGAGATGGAACGGCGCGAGCGCGAACGCGGAGATCGGACGATCGGCGAAGCCCTGTATCACCTGAAAACACATGACTATTGCCGCTACGACATTGAAGTCGACACCACGAAACCCAGCGATTCAGTCGTTTCGTCCATCATCGAGGCATGGCGGGCGCGGCCATCCGCTTCATGGCGTATATCGTAGGCGTCCGCCGACGACCGCCTTCCGACGTACAGGCTGAGACTGCCGCCGACTTCAGATTAATCGTCAGTTTCGCCGCCGGCCTTTGCTTGATCAAATTCGTCCACGCAGCCTAGCGGCCGAGGGCGGGCTGGTAGACGCCGGCATCCTTGACGAGGAGGCTGGCGGTCATGTCGGCCAGGACCCGCTCGCCGACGGGATCGTCGGCCGTCAGCACGGCATCGTAGCTGGAGGCGAGCGCCGTGCAGATCTGGTCGGGCGCCGCCGCCGCGATCCGATCGGGCGCCAGCACCTCCCAGGCCTTGATGTCGACGCCGCGGTCGCGGGCCTCGAGGGCGAATTGCCGGTAGTCGTCCGCCTGCAGGGCTCGATTGCCCACGGGCCGGTCGCGCCCGTCGGCGATGGCGGCCAGCAGGAGATAGAGCCGCCTGGCGAAGATGTCGCCCACGGCCTTGGACGGCGCCGCCTGGGCCGGACCGCCGCCGGCCAGGACCTTGCACAAGGCCGGGTTGTCCGGCGTGATGGCCAGGACGATGTCCTGCTGGGCCCGGACGACCGCGACGAGATCGTCCTTCGGCGCGGCCCGGATCTGGTCGCCGTCCCGCGCCTGGATCGCCACCAGCGTCGCGGCGATGCTCGACTTGATGTCGCCCAGCCGATGCGCCTTGACGGCTTCGGCCGCCTTGTCGATGAAGGCATCCATGTCGCCGGGGAAGCGGGCGGTGAGGAGATCCGGCAGGTTGGGCAGGCCGGGGCCCGCATCGGCATAGCCGTCGTGCAGGGCCCGCCGCAGCTGCGTTCGCAGGGCCGCGTCGTCCTGGGCCGAGGCGGCGGCGCAGCCCAGCAGCATCCAGGCCAGCACGAGAGGCAGGGTTCTCATCGCGTCCTCCGATCCGCGCCTTGTCGCGGCAATCCCGGCGGCCGGCAGTGCGTTCCCGCACACCGGCCCGGGCGCACGGCATATCGGGCACGGTAACGCGGCAGCGCGTCGGACGCATGTCGCTCGCCGCGCGGCGATGCCCACTGTCAATATCGCTTCAGAATTGACAAGATCGACGCTTGCTGCAACTTATCTTGCATTGTGACGGAGATGCGGGGAGACCGGACGCTTGGCCATCAGGGACGCTCTCACCCAGCCCGGTCTGATGCTGACGCCGTCGGAGACCAAGATCGTCCAGGCCCTGCTCGCCGACTATCCCCGCTCGGGCCTCGGCACGGCGGCGAGCCTGGCCAAGCGCGCCGGGGTGAGCGACCCCACCGTGGTCCGCCTGGTGGTGAAGCTCGGCTATGACGGCTTTCCCGACTTCCAGGCGAGGCTGCTGGAGGAGGTCGAGGCGCGGCTGCATTCGCCGCTGCTGATGCTGGAGGCCAAGCGCCGCAGCGCCGCCGGCGGCAATGCCGCCTTCGACTATCTCGCCTCGGTGGCGCGCAGCCTGGACGAGACCAGCGCCGCCCTGCCGGCCCAGTCCTACGACCGGGCGGCCGAGCTGATCTGGGGCGCCAGGCGCCAGGTGGTGCTGCTCGGCGGGCGCTTCAGCCGCAACGTCGCCACCATGCTGGCCGGCTATCTCGTGCAGCTGCGCCAGGGCGTGCGCGACATCGGCGTGCTCAGCCCGGAAACCTTCGACCTGCTGGTCGACCTCGACAAGCGCGACCTCCTCATCGTGTTCGACTACCGGCGTTACCAGTCCGACGTGATCGCCTTCGCCACCCAGGCGGCCCGGGGCGGCGTGCGCATCCTGCTGTTCACCGATCCCTGGCTGTCGCCGATCGCCGAATTGGCCGAGGTCACCATGATTTCCTCGATCGTGGTCGATTCCCCCTACGACACGCTGGCGCCGGCCGTGGCCCAGATGGAGGCGGTGGTGGCCCACGGCATGAGCCTCGCCCCGCACACCAGCGCCGGCCGGGCGCGCATCGAGGCGCTGGAGCGCGTGCGCCACGCCAATGCGGTGACGCTCGACGACCCCGCCACGCCGTCGGGCCGCGGCCCGATGCAGACCCCCTGACGCCCGCGCGGGCACCCCGGACAGGAGCAGGACATGAGCGAGATCGAGGCCGCCGTCGCGGCGGTGCAGGCGGAGATCGAGGGCAATCGCGACTGGGTCGTGAACCTGACGCGCGACCTGGTGCGCATCCCCTCGGTCAATCCCAAGTTCCAGGCCGAGGCGGGCCTCAACCGCGAGGCGGACGTGCAGGCGCTGCTCGAGCCGATCCTGCGCGCGGAAGGCTTCGCCACCGCGCAGCACGACGCCCTGCCCGGCCGGCCCAACCTGATCGCCGACAAGGCGGGCGAGGAGGCGCGCAGCCTGATCCTGTGCGGGCATATCGACGTGGTGCCGGTCGGCGCGCGCGAGCGCTGGAGCCGCGATCCCTTCGGCGGCGAGGTCAGCGACGGCCGGCTCTACGGCCGCGGCTCGATCGACATGAAGGCGGGCGTGGCGGCCTGCATTGCCGCCGTCCGCGCCATCCGGCGCTGCGGCATCGACCTCGAGGGCCGGCTCTCCGTGCACACGGTGGTCGACGAGGAAGCGGGCGGCTTCGGCGCGATGGAGGCGGTGAAGCGCGGCAAGCTCGCCAAGGCGGTGCTGGTGGCAGAGCCGACCTGGGGCGACGTGCTGCCGGCCGAAGGGGGCCTGGAATGGGCGCGGGTGACGATCCGCGGCCGCACGGCGCACTCGGCCTGGCGCTACAACGAGATCTATCCGCAGCGCCAGGAGCCCGGACGGCTCGAGCCCGGCGTCAACGCCGTCGAGCTCGCCGCCCGCTTCGTCGAGGCGCTACGCCACTACGAATCCGGCCGCACGCGGGCGCGCTCGCACCCGCTGCTGCCGGTGGGGATGAACACCATCAATCCCGGCGTGATCCGCGCCGGCGCCGGGCTCGGACCGGACGGGCTGCCGATCATCATGACCAATCCGGCGATCATCCCGGACACGGCGGTGATCGACCTCGACATGAAGTTCCTGCCCGACGAGACCTCGGCCGCGTATCGCCGCGACTTCGAGGCCTTCGTCCACCATTTCGCCGGAACCGATGCCTGGCTGCGCGAGCATCCGCCCACCATCCAATGGGAGCTCGGCGGCCTGCATTTCCCGCCGCTCAACACGCCGACCGACCACCCCCTCGTCGCCTCGCTGATCCGCCGCAAGGCGGCGCTCGGCACGGCCCCCGCGGTGCGCGGCTTCGTGGCGGTGTGCGACGCGGCGCATTATGCCGGCGCCGGCGTCGACGGCGTCATCTTCGGCCCGTCCGGCGACGGCTTCCACGGCGACGACGAATATGTCGACCTCGCCTCGCTGATGGAGACCACCAAGGTGATCGCCGCCACCGTGCTCGACTGGTGCGGCGTGCGCTGAGGCGCGTTCCTGCTCAGCCCGATCGCTGCAGCGCAGGGCCGCGGGAAGCGCCGATATCCGGCGTCGCGCTCGACGCCTGGCCTTCCCGCCTCCTCGTGGGGCGCACGGGACGCGTCTTCGACGGCGGCCGAGACGCCCGAGGCAGTCCGGCATCGGCTCGGCGCAGACAACCGGCTGGGTTGTCCAACCCGACATGCCATCCCATCACCGGGACTTCATAGAGCCTTCCTATTCCTTGCTCCGGAAAGACGCTCATTCCGGGACAGCACAGGAAGCTCATATGTCGAGATTGCTTTTGGCGACGGCCGCGATGCTCGCGGCCTTCTGGCCGAGCCTCTGCAACGCGGCGCCGGTGGAGATCTCCGTCGATACGGCGTTTCCGGAATATTTCGACATGCACAAGGCGATCGGTGACGCCTTCATGAAGGCGCATCCCGATATCGTCGTGAAATTCAACTCGCCGGCAAAGACCTACGACGAGCTCCTGCAGCGCAGCCTCCGCAACGCAATCACCGGCGACGGTGCCGACGTCGCCTTCCAATCCTACAACTTCGTACAGCAGACCGCCGACCGCAATCTCGCAGTTCCGCTCGACGAGATGATCGCCGCTGAAACCGACTGGTCCGGCCTCGGATATCTCCCGAACATCACGACCATGGCGCGAGCGAACGGCAAAATCTACGGCCTTCCTTTCAACACGTCCATCCCGTTCATCTATTACAATCTCAACCAGGCAAACAATGCCGGATGGGACGTCGCCAAGCTCCCGCAAAGCTGGACCGACGTCGCCAGGCTTTCGAAAGGCATCGCCGAAAAATCGGGTCCCGGAACCGGTCTCTACTTCGATTACTACTATATCGTCGCAAACCTGACTTTCGACGCGCTGCTGAAGGGCCAGGGCGGGGCGATGATGTCGGCGGACTTGAAGCAGATCAGGTTCGATGGCGCCGACGGCATGAAGGCGCTGGAGACGCTGCGGGAGCTCGGTGCCTCCGGCATGATGGACACCACGCGCGACCAGGCGATCCAATCCTTCAAGGCAGGAAGCCTGGGAATATATGCCTCGACCTCATCGTCGATCATCGATTTCCGGAAAGCGGCCGGGGAAAGCGGCTTCACGCTCGGCTGCTCGACGTTTCCGCTGCCCGATCCGGACGGACGCTTTCCGGCAGGCGGAAATGCCGGGATGATTCTGAGCAAGGATCCGGCAAAGCAGCGCGCGGCCTGGGAATACATCAAGTTCGCGGGCGGGGAAGTCGGCCAGTTCCTGGTGGCCAAATATACCGGGTACATCCCGACGAACACGAAGGTGCTGGCGAATCCCGAGTTCCGGGCAAACCGCTATTCCGATCCGTGCGTCAAAGCTGCGGTCGATCAGCTCTCCCGCATCACCGGCCCGTTCACGTTTCCCGGCCCGAACGCTCAACGCATCTCCAATGCCCTGCGCGATCTGATGCGGGAGGCCGTCACGCAGAAGCAGACGCCAGCCCAGATCATGCCTCAGATGGTCGATGCCGCGAAGCGGATGCTGGCAAACTGAATGCGCTCCGATCCGACGCATCATCGTGACGAGGAGCGCGTCCGGCGCTCCTTTGCTCCGCGCTCATAGGTCCAGGTCATGCAGCAAGTCTTCCACAACGGCAAAATCGTTCTCGACAACGAAGTGATCGACGGCAGCATTGCCGTCGAAGACGGTGTCATTTCGAGCATCGACCAGGGCGGCATCGTTCCACGCGATGGAATCGACCTCGAAGGCGACTATCTCACGCCGGGTCTCGTCGACGTGCACAGCGACAACATCGAGAAGCTGATATCCCCAAGACCGAACGTCATCTGGCCGAGCCGGTTTGCCGCCATAGCCCACGACGCCTATGTGGTCGGCGTGGGTGTCACCACCATTCTCGATGCGATCTCGCTGAGCGATGCGATTTCGCTCGGCGGTGCAAGCGGCAGCCGCACACAGCTCGCCCTGCAAATCATCGAAGGGATCACGCAGAGCCAGAAGATTGGCGCCCTGCGCTCGGACCATTTTCTGCACATCCGTTGCGAAGTGACCGACGCCGAAATCAGCGAGCGCCTCAGCCGGCTCGATGCGGACCTGCCGATCCGGATGTTGACCCTGCTCGATCACACGCCGGGCCAGCGTGTGTTCCGGGACGTCCAGACGTGGCGCGCCTATCGCAAGAAGGGCCGAGGGCTCACCGACGGCGAGCTCGACTGGATGTTGGCGGCCGAGCAGGAAGCCCGGGCCAGGTATGCCACGTCCAACCGCCGGGCCATTGCCCGGATCGCCCATGACCGCGGTATCGCGCTCGGTGGACACGATGATTCCACGGTTGAGGATATCGCCGACGCCGTGGCGCTCGGAAGCACCGCGTCCGAATTTCCGACAACCATCGAAGCGGCCCGGGCGGCACAATCTGCGGGTTTGAAGACGATCATGGGCGGGCCCAATCTCGTGCGCGGCGGCTCGCATATCGGCAACCTGTCCGCTCGGGACTGTGCCGAGCAGGGCGCGCTCGATATTCTCGCATCGGACTATATGCCGGTCAGCTTGCTGCAATCCGCCTTCATGCTGACCTGCGAGCCCATCGGCTACGATCTGCCTCGGGCCATAGCGACCGTGACCAGCACCCCGGCGGAGGTCTGCGGACTGACCGATCGGGGAAGGATCGCCGTGGGCAAGAGGGCGGATCTTCTGCGGGTCAGCCTGCACGAAGACCTTCCGATCCTGCGGGCTGTCTGGCGCTCGGGCCGACGCGTTCATTGATGCCGGGAGGGGCGTGAGATGGCCAGCGTGCGACTCGACGACATCCGGAGAGCCTATGGCCAGACGTCGGTCTTACGTGGCGTTTCGCTGTCGATCTCGGATGGCGAGTTCCTGACGCTGCTGGGGCCGTCGGGCTGCGGGAAGTCGACCCTGCTGCGGATCCTGGCGGGGCTCGAGGTGCAGGATGCCGGCTCGGTCGCGATCGGCGGGCAGGCGGTGGACGGCCTCAGGCCGAAGCGCCGGGACGTGGCGATGGTGTTCCAGTCCTATGCGCTCTATCCCCACATGACGGTCGCCGCCACCATGGCGCTGCCGCTGCGGATGCGCCGGCTCTCCGCACTCCAGAGGGTCCCGCTTCTCGGCCGTCTGCTGCCCGGGACGGCAGGGACAATCGACGCGATCGATGCGGAAGTCGCCCGCACCGCCAAGTCCCTCGGCATCGGCCATCTGCTGGCCCGCAAGCCCGGCCAGCTCTCCGGCGGCCAGCGCCAGCGCGTGGCGGTGGGCCGGGCGATGGTGCGCCATCCCGCCGTCTTCCTGATGGACGAGCCGCTGTCCAATCTCGATGCCAAGCTGCGCGTCCAGATGCGCACCGAGATCAAGGAGCTGCACAAGCGCCTCGGCACCACCTTCGTCTACGTCACCCACGACCAGGCCGAGGCCATGACGCTGTCGGACCGGGTGGCGGTGATGCTCGACGGCGAGCTTTTGCAGGTCGCTCCGCCGCAGCAGATCTACGCCGATCCCGACGACCGGCGCGTCGCCGAGTTCATCGGCTCGCCCAAGATCAACATGCTCGACGGCGTGGTGCGCGAGCGCGGCCTGATCGATGTGGCGGGATCGACGCTCGCGATCGAGGCCGACGCGCTTGCCGGCACGCAGCTCACCCTCGGCATCCGCCCGGAGGCTTTCCATCTCGCCGACCATGGCGGCCCCGGAGCGTTCACTGGCGTGGTGCGCATGATCGAGCATATGGGCTCCGACCTCTTCGTTCATCTCGATCTCGCCGGCGTCGACCAGCCGTTGATCGCGAGGCTGCTGGCCGAACGAGCCCCGGACATCGGCGCCGGCCAGACGCTGCATCTCGGCGTCCGGCCCGACCGAGCGCTGCTCTTCACCTGCGCCGGGCGACGCCTGCGCCGGAGCGCCTCCCCCAGCGGGGCATCGGTCACGCCGATCCGGGAAGGGGTGCGATGAGCGAGCCTCCTGCCTTTGCGGCGGTTCCGCCGCTTGCTTCCGTCATCGGCCGGCTGCGGCTTGCCGACGCGCTCGTCGCCTATGCGCTGGCCGGTCCCGCCTTCCTGCTGCTCGTCCTGCTGTTCTTCCTGCC